>JBFHCW010000045.1:0-12936 GCA_041585035.1 Litorivivens sp. | reverse complement strand
TTTAGCGCAGGCAGAAGGTCGCCCTGCAAGGAGGCACTCGCCGAGAGGTGAATCGCCGTTGGGATGACATCGTTGCTGCTTTGACTGCAGTTCACATGATCGTTCGCGGACACCGTTTGCTTCAGGGCGTCACTGGCCAGCTTGGCAATCACTTCGTTAACATTCATATTGGTACTGGTGCCCGACCCGGTCTGGTAAATATCAACCGGAAACTGATCGGCGTGTTCGCCGTTCAGCAGGCGATCACAGGCATACACAATGGCTTTGGCAATCTCCGCCGACAAGGCACCCAACTCGGCGTTGGCCAGCGCTGCGCTGCGCTTGATTTGCACCACTGCGCTGATGAAATCCCGGGGCATTGGCTGGCCACTGATCGGGAAGTTGTCCACAGCTCGCTGGGTTTGGGCACCATAAAGCGCATCAGCCGGCACCTCGATCGTACCGAGGCTGTCTTTTTCTTGACGTGTCTTCATCAAAACCAGTTCCTGTCGCCGTGAATGTAAACCCGATCAAAGGTTTCGTCAGAGCAGGTTACGTAAATGATGAATTCGATAAAGCCGATCACCATCATCACCAACGTCGGAATCGCCAGCAGCAACAAGCCCCCTAGCGAAACACAGAGCATGATGGCGGCGGGCTGCTTGTGGCCGAGATAGAACTTGTGAAAACCGAGCCAGCCGAAAAAGAAGGCCAGCAGCGCAGCGGCCATGCGGTCTTTTTCCGCAATTTTATTGAGGCACGGGTCCAGATAAATATTTTCTGCACACTCGCTCTTCGCCTCAAAATCCACATGCATGCCACTGCCCGGATAGCGTTCCGACAACCAGTTGATGCCGGCAAATGTATAGCGCCTGCCATCATCGGCAGCGATAATGCCGCGGCTGGTATCTTCGTTAAAATCCAGAACCACGCCTTTCATGTGCCCTCCTCTGGTGCGAACAATCACCACCAATAGCTCTCATCTCAGCATGGCGGGTTTCCCCACGTTTTGAACCACATCAGTGCAACAAAAGATGAATAGAATGTAACCCCTGACGAGAATCTACTCCACGTAAACTGCCGCCCTTGTTCACGATACAATATAAGAAGTTAATTACCATGAGCAAAAACGACACCAATACCAAGATTCTTTCCGCTGCCGCCCTGATAGGCGCGTCACTTCTTTATGGCACCGCGCATGCTCAGCAGTCTCCCGACAGTGCCGCCCAGCCCGCCAAGAGCCCCGCCAAACGGGCTGTTCTCGAAGAAGTGGTGGTTACTGCCCGCCGTCGCGAAGAAAACCTGCAGACCGCGCCGGTCGCAGTCTCGGCGCTTTCCGGTGACGCCATGCGGCAGCGTGGCATTGCCAATACCAGCGAACTGACCAAGAGCGTACCCAGTCTGGAAATCAGCCAGGGCCGCGCCACCCAGATCTATATCCGCGGCGTTGGTCAGCGTTCCGGTTTTGCTCGTGTCGACCCAACCGTTGGGGTCTATCTCGACGATTTGTTTATTCCACGCTCTGACAGCCAGCTGCTGGATACGGTAGACATCGAAAACGTACAGGTACTGCGCGGCCCGCAGGGCACCCTGTTTGGCAAGAACACCACTGGCGGCGCCATGGTGTTGACCCTGGCCAAGCCAGGCGACACCCAGGAAGGTTATGTTGACGTGACCCTGGGCAGCCTCGGTGCACAAACCGTGCGCGCCGCCTGGACACAGCCTGTCACAGATGACTTCTCGATGCGCTTTGCCATCAACAACCGTCGCCGCGACGGCTTTACCGAAGATGTTGTGTCCGGCCAGAAAGGCGGATCCGTGGATCGTCTTTCCGCTCTGCTGCAAACCAACTGGCACGCCAGCGATAGTGTCTCGGTTGATACGCTGCTGTTTCTCAGCGACCGTGACGACACGCTCGAGCACAACAATTGCCGCATCAACAACGACAAGGCCCTATTCCTGGAAGGCCTCTACCTGATGTGGCCCGGCGACACCCGGCCTGACCAACCCACCGCCTATCGCGAAAACTGCGAATCCAACTCCTCGGAGCGACTGGGAGAGCTGAACAGCAACACCGGGGCCTACCCGAACCTCAACTGGGATCAGCAGCAAGCCATGATTGGCGCGACGGTAAACTGGTTCTACAGCCCTGACCACCAAATCAAAGGGGTGTTCGGCGCGCGCAAAGCCGAGAAAGGCCCACTGGTCACCAGCGATCAGGATGGCGGCCCCGGCAACTGGTCCGAGTCTCACAACGACGGTGACAGCGAGCAGAAATCGTTGAGCGCTGAACTGCAGTTCAGCGGTGGATTCTTCGAAGATCGACTGCGGTACACCGGCGGTCTGTTTTATATGCTCGAAGAAAACTTCGAGCCCTTTACGCTCGTCTCTGGCCTCGGCGGTCTGGATTCTCAGACCATTGCTGAACTTGGCTTGGGACAGGAACCGACGCAACCTCCGGCGACCGGCGGCATCCCCTTCGTCGGCGCGGTAACCGGCAACCCCATTCAGCAAAATGAGTTCGACCTGACTAACAACACGCTCGCCGCCTATGTGCAAACCTCGTTTGACATAACGCCCGCGCTGGAACTCACACTGGGCCTGCGCTGGACGTCTGAAACCCGCGAATCGAATCTGGTACTGACGCAAGCGGACACAACCGCCATCGAAAACCGCATGCGTGCTGCGGGTCTGGTGGGTGCCTGTCTGGGGCCTGCGCTGCCTGGCGTGTGCCAATCAAACCTGCCGTGGGCAGCAGACCCGGTCGGTTTGGTCGCCGCCTTGTTTACCGATCAAGACGGTAATGGCATTGACGACTTCCCGATGAACGATACGCCGTTTCTCGACCAGTCCAAGGAAAAGACCTTCAGCAAGGTAACGCCGATGGCCTCGCTGTCTTACACCATTCCCGACTTGGGCGATGGTTTCTTCTCCAGCGTCACGCTTTACACAACCTACAGCGACGGCTTCAAGTCGGGCTTTTTCGAGCCACGGGTGCAGGATGGCTTGCAGCAGGTTGAGCCGGAAGAAGTGAAAAACCTGGAGTTCGGCTACAAGATCGAGGCCCTGCAACGCTCACTGCGTATCAATGGCGCGATTTACGCCATGGAGTTTACCGATCAGCAACTGATTCAGGTGCAAACCGATTCGGCCGGCAACCTCGCGGTGGTTTTCGATAACGCGGGCAACTCCGAGATCCACGGCACCGAACTGGAAGTGCAGTGGATGCCCTCTGCCAATATGCTCGTGAACTTCTCGGCCAGTTATAACGACTACGAGTTTACTGAGTTCAGCGACCGCGATCTGCTGCAGGCCTCATTGAACAACACGGTGGTTGTGGACCGCACCGACGAGCCGTTCCCCGTGTCGCCGGAACAGACCTACTCCCTCGGTGTGCAATACACATGGGATACCTCTATTGGTTCGTTCACGCCGCGCATCGACGCCTCCTACAAAGGCGAAACCTATCTGGGTCTGGACCGCGGGTCCTTCGAAGCCTATGAGCGCGACAAATCACTGGCGGGAGACGACGCCAAAACGCTGGTGGATTTGCGCTTCAGCTGGGCGAACCAGGACTACACCACGACCGTGGCAGCCTTTGTGAAAAATGCGACCGACGAACGCTACCTGCCCGGTGCCGCCTCGGTAGGCTCATCGCTGGGTACGTTCTTCAGCTTCTATGGCGAACCCCGTACGTATGGCCTCGAGTTCCGCTACGAGTACTAAGCACTGAGATAACCTAGCGCGAGACGGACAAACGCCCGGTTTTTACCGGGCGTTTTTTATTGGTGGGCCTCAGTTGGAAAATCGCATCTGCCGGAATTTTCGGGGCGATATGCCGGTCCAGCGCCGAAAGGCATGGTTGAACGCGCTCTGCTCCGAATAGCCCAGCATTTGCGCCACTTCCGTTAGCTGCAGATGCCCTTCCCGCAGATAGTCCTTGGCCAGGGTTAGCCGCGTCTCGTCCAGCAGCACCTGAAAACTGAGCCCGCGTTTCTGCAGCTTGCGTTGCAGACTGCGGCCAGACATTTTCATATCCGAAGCCACCTGTTCCAGCGACGGACTACCGCTGCGACAATGGCGCGAAATAGCCAACCTCACTTGCTGGTCAAAGCCGTCACCCTGCGGTAGTTCGGCCAGCAGTTTGTCAGCCTGGGTTTCCAGAATACTTAGCAGCGCCGGATCGGCCTGACGCAGCGGCAGCTCTAGCGAGTCAATCGGAAAGCGTACGATGGTGCTGCGCTGGTTAAACGCGACCGGGCAGCCGAAATAGCGCTCATACACTGCGACATCTGAAGGCTTGGGGTTGAGGAAACAGACGTATTCCGGGGTCAGGGGCTTATTCGTTACATTGCGGGCAAACTGCACCAGCGCGGTAATCGCCACCTCGTCCACTAACTGGCCCGGCTGAACACAGCTCTCCCCCCACTCCAGCTCGATACTGTTACCCTTGAAATGGGTATCCATCGGGCCGTGGTCATAAATCAGTCGAACGTAACGCTCCAGTCGTGACAGCGCCTGAGCCAGATTGGCGCAGGCCAGCAGCGCGTAGCCGAGAATGCCAATATGGGCCGGCGTAATGAGCCTGCCAATTTCAATGCCCATGGCAGGCATCTGCAATACTTCGTCGGCACGGTTCAGCAAACGCTGCCACTCAGACATGGGAAAGCGTCCAAGGGGGTCGCTGGACGTGTCAGGCCAGGGCTCACCAAGCAGCGCCTCCGGGTCGTATCCTTGCCCCTTCAGGTACTCGAAAAGCAGGCCGACGTAAGCGGTGGAGATGTAGGCTTCGCGCTGCATGGCGCCAATTATCAAAAAACTGTCCGTGGCGGTCAATTAGTCTTTTCATATTTTCGTCATCATAGCGTCCAAGCTAGGGGGACCTATGACCGCGTGGATTGATTATTACTTTGCCCTGACCGGGCATTCGCCAGAGCCAAAGCAGATGCTGCTGATGTCGCTCACACCGGTGTTTATGCTGGCGCTGGCGCTGGAGTATCTGGTAATGCGCCATCGCAAACGCACGGGTCACTTCCAGCTCGCGGATATGTTTACCAATTTCAGCCTCGGGGCAAGCTATCAGCTGGTCGAGCTGCTCTACCACGCCCTCTTCCTCGGCCTGGCCATGGCGCTGCTGTGGGAGTTCCGGCTAACTACCATTGAAATGACCCTGTCCATGTGGGCGGTGTTACTGTTCGCTCAGGAATTTTTCTATTACTGGTTCCACCGCGCCTCCCACCGTATTCGCTGGTTCTGGTGCGCCCATGTTGTCCACCACTCGGGCGAACACATGAACCTGAGCACGGCCATGCGTCAGAGCATGACCTACTCGTTGAATCTGAGTCAGGTGTTCTGGGTACCCCTGATTCTGGCTGGCTTTCCGCCGGCGGCGGTAATGGTGGCCTACTCCATCAATCTGGCCTACCAGTACTTTGTCCATACCGAGTCGGTCGGGCGCCTGTCACCGCTGGTCGAGTATATTTTCAATACCCCCAGCCACCATCGCGCTCACCATGGTCGCAACGATGTCTACATCGACAAAAATTACGGTGGCATCGTGATTATCTGGGACCGTCTGTTCGGCACCTTCCAGCCTGAACTAGACGAAGAGCCGGTGGACTACGGCATTCCGCGGCAGGTGAAGAGCCGCAACCTGTTTACGCTGAACTTCCACGAGTGGCGCGATATGTTTCGCGACATGCTGGCACCCGGCCCGCTGCATTTGCGTCTTGCGCATCTGTGGAAACCACCCGAATGGCAGCGGCCGCCACACATTCAACCTTCGTCTTCCTTAGACGCCGCATAAGTAACGGAGCAACACCATGAAAACGATCATCATTACCGGCGCCGCCTCCGGCATTGGCCGTGCGACAACGGAACTGCTGGCGCGCGAAGGCTGGCATATCGGCCTGCTCGATATCAACCGTGAGGCACTGGACAACCTGCAGCAGGAGCTCGGCGCCGACAAATGCAGTGTTCACATCTGTAACGTCACCCAATCAGACGAGCTGAAAACGGCTATCGATGCGTATGTGGCGTCAGTCGGCCATCTGGATGCGATCTTTAACTGCGCGGGCATTATGGACATTGCCCCCTTCGAGCAGATCCCGCTGGAACGCCACCATCTGGCGATCGATATCAACATTCGCGGTGTGCTGGACGGTTTCTACTTTGCCTTTGAGCATCTGAAGCGACGGGAGCAGTCCTGGGCGATTACCATGTCTTCGGCCTCTTCTGTGTACGGCATACCGAGCCTGGCTAACTATTCGGCAACCAAGTTTTGGGTAAAGGGCATTACCGAGGCATTGAATATAGAGTGGAAACAGCACGGGATTCACGTGACTGCGGTAGAGCCATCCTTTGTGCGCACGCCGCTGCTGCAAGGCAATGAAAGCAAGATCATCGACAGCATGGGGGTTGACCTGAAGGCGGAAGATATTGCGAAAGTTGTACTGAAGTCGCTGAACAAGCCGCAGGTTCACCACGTGGTGGGACTCAAGTACGGCACACTGCGATTACTGCGGAAACTGCTGCCCAATGCCTGGACAGCGTGGCTGATCCGCTCTCTCGCGGGCTATTGATCTTTGGAGTTAACGGTAGTGGCTAGAAGCTGCGGTTTCAGAACCGCAGCGCTACATCCACATTGCGGTTCAGACTGCCGTCCATCTCCAGCACCGCATAGGTACCCATGTCCTGGTGCATCAGGATCGGTACCGGCTCCATAAACAGCGGCCGACGGACGTACTTCAACGTCCAGCCGAAATTCTCGACCTTGTGAAGCGTCGAAATCTGTGAGGGATTGAGATAAGACTCCAAGCCCACCGGGACGCTGTCTACGCCTATTCGTCTTTCTCTCTGACTTGCCTGCATGGAAACCTCGCCTGTATGATCCGACGGTAAACGCTACTAACATCCTGCCTCATGGTTGGACGTTAGCATTGTCACTGATCGGTAGAAATACGTAATTTCCACAGCTGCCAACAGTGATCACCGGTCCACACACTCAACGCTCAGGTAACTTCGCGCCCCATGCCCGCCGAATGGACTCCAAACCTCGCCGAATGGGATCGCCAGCACGTCTGGCACCCCTACTCCTCATTTGACAACCCGCCACCGGTGTTTCCCGTTGTCGGCGCCAGCGGCGTCCGCCTGACACTGGCGGATGGCCGGGAAATCATAGACGGCATGGCTTCCTGGTGGTCTGCCATTCACGGCTACAACCACCCGGTACTTAACCGGGCGGCCACAGAGCAGCTGCAGTCCATGTCGCATGTGATGTTTGGCGGTCTGACCCACGCCCCCGGGGTTAGCCTCTGTCAGCGACTCGTCGACATGACACCGGAAGGCTTGAATCGGGTCTTTATCGCCGACTCGGGGTCCGTCGCCATGGAAGTGGCGATCAAGATGGCGCTGCAGTACTGGGCCTCGCGCGGGCAGGCGAAGAAGCACAAGCTGTTGGCGCTGCGCAATGGTTATCACGGTGACACCTTCGGGGCGATGGCCGTGTGCGACCCGGTAACGGGCATGCACCACCTGTTCAGCGATATTCTGCCAAAACATCATTTCGCGCCGGCACCGCAAGCCGGCTTTCACGATCAACCCGCCGATGAAGATATTGCCGCACTCGAAGCCCTGTTTTCCCGGCACCACCAGGAACTGGCCGCGCTGATCGTGGAGCCGGTCGTCCAGGGTGCGGGCGGAATGCGCTTTTATTCTCCAGGCTACCTGAAAATTTTTCGGGAGCTCTGTGATCGCTACAATGTGCTGTTAGTGTTTGATGAGATCGCCACCGGGTTTGGTCGCAGCGGCGAGCTGTTCGCCGCTGATCACGCCAAGCTAAGCCCGGATATTCTAGCGCTTGGCAAAGCCCTCACCGGAGGCTACCTGTCGCTGGCAGCCACACTGTGTACCGATGAGGTGAGCGACGTGATCAGTCGCGGGGAAGCCGGCGCCTTTATGCACGGCCCCACGTTTATGGGCAACCCACTGGCCTGCGCCATCGCCAATGCCAGTATCGACCTGCTGCTGTCCCAGGACTGGCAAGGTGAAATCCGGCGTATTGAAAACGCACTGACAAAGGGGTTAGCGCCGGCCCGCGCCCTCGAGTGTGTCAACGATGTACGGGTGTTAGGGGCGATCGGCGTGATCGAACTAAAAGCCCCCCTGGATTTACGCACTCATCAGCAGCGCTTTGTCGACAACGGTGTGTGGGTGCGCCCCTTCGGCAAGCTGGTCTACACCATGCCTCCCTATATAATGAGCAATGAGGACCTGGCCACTCTGACGGCCGCCATGATTGCCAGTCTGGAGTAGCCATGTCACTGAAGAAGCGTCTGTACGACATCATTTTCGGCACCGAAAGCCGTGCAGGCCAAACATTCGACCTGCTGCTGATCGCCGCGATTCTTTGCAGTGTCGGGATATTGCTTCTCAATACCGTCGCCCCTGTAAATCAGCGTTACGGCGAACTGTTTTTCGGTATCGAATGGTTCTTTACTGTGCTTTTCACCCTGGAGTTTTTGGCCAGGCTCTATTGCTCCCCCAACCGCCGGGCTTATTTGTTCAGTTTCTACGGGCTGGTCGACCTGATGTCCATTCTGCCCACCTACCTGGCACTGATGTTCCCCGGCGCCCAACAACTGCTGGTTATTCGCCTGCTGCGGGTGCTGCGCATTTTTCGGGTGCTGAAGCTGCTGCGCTATCTCGCCGATGCCAACCTGCTGATACGCACTCTCGTCGCGGCGCGGCGTAAAATCATCATCTTCGGCTTTAGCGTGATTACCGTGGTCGTAATTTTCGGGTCGCTGATGTATGTGATTGAAGGGCCCAGATCAGGCTTTACCAGCCTGCCAAAGAGCATTTACTGGGCTATTGTTACCATAACCACCGTGGGCTATGGTGATATAACACCGCAGACACCCGTCGGTCAGTTTGTGGCGGCAATAGCGATGTTTACCAGCTACGCCATTATCGCCATACCCACGGGTATCTTCAGCGCTGAACTGATTCAGGAGAGCCAGCGCCAGCGCCGCCCGGTGCGATGCAGCCACTGCGAGCGTGGCAGCCATGAGCAGGACGCGCGCTTCTGCCGGTTTTGTAGCGCGGAATTACCGGAGCCATCAGAATGACCCAGCCCGCTCTTTTTCTGGCCCATGGCAGCCCGATGAATGCGCTGCATACCAACACGTACACACAGGACTGGCGGAAATTCATTGTCAATCGGCGATCGCCTCGGGCGATCGTCTGCATATCGGCACATTGGGAAACCAGGGGCACCTTTGTTACCGGCAATGATCAACCGCCCACCCTGCACGATTTCCGGGATTTTCCCGCCTCACTCTACAAAATTCGCTACCCCTGCCCGGGCAACCCGTCGCTGGCAGCACAGATCAGCCGCCGCTCAGCCGGGAAAATTGAAGTGGCCCACGACTGGGGGCTGGATCACGGCAGCTGGTCACTACTGGTTCATCTATTTCCTGAAGCCCGGATTCCCGTGTTGCAAATCAGCCTTGACAGGGACTTGTCACCGAAAGGTTTTTTTGAATTGGGGCAGTCTCTAAGCTGGTTGCGCGATGAGGGCGTCATGCTGATCGGCAGCGGCAATATCGTACATAATATTAAGCAATGGCTGCACGATCCCAAGGGCCCGCACGACTGGGCGAAATCCTTTGATAAAGCTGTCGCGGAAGCACTGCTTCAGCGCAATTTCCAGGCTATTACAGACTATTCCAAACTGCCCGGCGCCGCATTATCGGTACCCAGCGCTGAACACTATGTGCCGCTGTTGTGTATCGCTGGCGCGGCGCGAACTGATGATCAACTGAGCATGACCAACTACCCTCCGCTCTCCCTTGAGCACTGCAGTATGCGATCGCTTTCATTTCACGCCGCCTGATTGTTTTTTAAACAAAACCACGACTGTAACTTCCCAAAGAGCCAAAATCCTGTAACTGGCTTTTGATAACTGGTATCCTTTTGCGCTTAAAAATAACGTTCAAAAAAGGAGAGCAGCGATGCCAAGTCGCATGCAAGCAACCATCGCAGCGCTCGCGATGGCGTCCGCCGGGTTGAGCACAGCACAAACCACCGAAAAGACAAATAGCAAAGACAGCTACTTCTTCTCCCAAGCTTATTACGTGGTGCAAGATAATGAGCGCGCCATCTATGATGACGATGGCATGGGTTTCCGTCTCGGCTTCGGCCGCCAGATTTCGAAAGGCTGGCATTGGGAAGGTAACCTCGCCTACAACGTACTTGAGAACGGTATTGGCGGCTACACCGACTACTATCAACTGCATGCCGGTGTGGACCTTGCCTACCGCTTTGGCCGTGCTGACGGTGTACGCCCCTTTCTGTTGCTCGGCATCGGTGCGGTGCGCGACGACGTTTATCCTCTCGGCGGCCGCCCCAGTGAAGACGAAACCAGCTTTTTCTCCAACGTGGGTTTCGGCATCACGTCTCCTGAGCTATTCGATATCGGCTTGAAACTGCGCGCCGACGCCCGATACGTGGTCAGCGAATTTGCTGACGGTTTTGAAGACGGTCATTTCAGTCTGGGTTTTGAATTGCCGCTGGGCCGCAAGACCGTTACCAACACTGTCGTTCAGGTGAAAGAAGTTGTACGCGAGGTACCGGTTGCCGCAGCAGACTCCGACAACGATGGTGTCATCGATGGCGTAGACCGCTGCCCCAACACGCTGCGCGGCGCCAAGATTGACCAATACGGCTGCGCGCAAAAAGCGCAGACCGTGAAACTCGAAGGTGTCACCTTCAAAACCGGCTCTGCAGAGCTGACCGGCGATTCGATAGAAACGCTCACGGATATCGCCAGCTTCCTGATCAACCAGCCTGAACTGCGTCTGGAAATTGCCGGCCATACCGACTCTCTTGGTAGCGCCACCCTCAATAAGCAACTGTCCCAGCAGCGAGCCGATTCGGTGAAATTCTTCCTGGTTCGCTCGGGAGTCGAGGGCAGTCGCATGAGAGCAGTGGGCTATGGCGAAGCACAGCCCGTTGCCAGCAACTCCACTGCCACTGGCCGTGCAAAAAACCGTCGCGTTGAATTCCGGATTCAGAAGTGAGGAACCCAGGGATGAACTCCAATATGAAAACCGCACTGATGGCCTTGCTGCTTGCCCTACCTGCACTGGGTTTGTTGCAAGGCTGCAAATCTGACGAAGGCGATAAAACCATTGTTGAAATCCTGACGGCCGGCCCGGACCAGGACGACGACGGCATTCCTGACGGCAAAGACAACTGTCGACTGGTCGCCAACAATGATCAGACTGATTCCGACAATGATGGCGTGGGCGATGCCTGTGAAGCGGACTTCGATGGGGATGGCATTCTCGACGACGGAGCCGGCGACACCAAACAAGTCTTCACCGCCTGCCCTGATGGCGTTAAAACCAATTGTGACGATAACTGCCCGGCAGCCTTTAACCCCGAGCAGAAAAACACCGTCGGCGGCGCCCTCGGCGATGCCTGTGAGGATAGCGACAATGACACTGTCGTCGACGGAAGCGACAACTGCCCTACCGTATCGAACCCGGATCAGGCCAACAACGATTCGGCTTTGGGCGATACCCAGGGTGATGTTTGCGACACCGACGATGACAACGACACCATTCCGGATCAGGGACAGGGGACGCTGAGTCAGTGCACGGGCGGCAATAACGCCTCCTGCTATGATAACTGTCCTTTCAATGAGAACACCAATCAAGCCGACAGCGATGGTGATGGCCGAGGTGACGTGTGTGACAACGATGTCGATGGTGACGGTATTCTCGATGACGGCGACAACAGCGGCAGCACCACCGACAATGTCTGTACCACCGGCGAGTCAACGGGATGCGATGACAACTGCCCACTGATCAAAAATGCCGACCAAGCCAACACCTTTGGTCCCGCCGATGATCTGGAAGGTGATGCCTGTGATGATACCGACGGCGACGGCCTAATCGACAAGGATGAAGTCGACACGCACGGTACCGACCCGGAAAAGGCTGACACTGATGGGGACGGTCGTACTGACAGTGAAGAGATCAATGGCACTATAAAGTCGGATCCAAATACGGCAGACACCGACGGCGACGGTCGTACTGATGGCGAAGAGGTCAATGGCACTCCCAAGTCGGATCCGAATAAGGAAGACACCGATGGCGACGGTTTGTCTGATGGTGAGGAAGTCAAAACTCACAATACTGACCCAAACAAGCCAGATAGTGACGGCGACGGGGTCAATGACAACGAAGAAATTAACGGTTCACCCAATTCTGACCCGAACCTGGCCGATACGGATGGTGACGGACTGAACGACAAGGAAGAACGGGATGCGGGAACTGAACCACGTAACCCCGACACCGATGGTGACAGCTATAATGATAAAGACGATCAATGCCCTACAGAAGCACCAGACTTAGACCTGAATGAGAATGGGTGTGAAGACACCACAGAAATTCTCTCAGGGCTATAAAGCACGCCATTAACGAAACTTTACAGGGAGGGTGGCCACGGCCACCCTTTTTTATCCATGATCGAAACCCTACAGATCACTATTAGAGGCCAAGGCCTCCACACTTTCACCTCACAGGTGGAAAACGTGGTTGCCGAGGCCAAGCAAAACGAAGGCCTCTGCACCCTCTTTATCCAGCACACCTCCGCCAGCCTCCTGATTCAGGAAAACTACGATCCCTCAGCGCAGGCCGATCTGGAAAACTGGCTGAACCGACTGGTGCCGGAAAATGACCCGCTCTACACCCACACCCTCGAAGGCCCTGACGATATGCCCGCCCATATCAAAGCCGCGCTGACCGCAACCAGCCTGTCGATCCCGATAATCGACGGCAAATTGGCGCTGTGTTGAATTGCATCCAAAACTGACCCACTAAAGCCCGGTATTTGCATCGAATTTTGACCCACGTATAACCCTCCCTGCCTATAAATTGAGCAGGGATA
>JBFHCW010000044.1:0-12984 GCA_041585035.1 Litorivivens sp. | reverse complement strand
CGGCAATGCCGAGGAAGTTCAGGGCTTCGGCGCGCAGTTTGTCCAGCAGCAGGCGGGCGGTTACGTAGCTGTAGTTGTGCTCTTTCTCAACCAGCGAGCGGGCGGCAATGACCAGTGAGGTGTTCACCTCGTGCTGGGCCACGCCGTCGTAAAGGCCTTTCAGTACTTCGTCCAGAACGGTTTTGCTGTCGACATCGGCCAGACCTTCGCAGGCCTCCTGCACGATGAATTCCAGGCGGCCCAGATCCAGCGGTGTCAGTGAACCGTCTTCCAGAGTGACGCGAATGGAGGGGTGGGCCTTTTCAGCAGGCTGCGCCTTTTTGCGCTCTTCGGCGCGGGCGGCGCGGTAGAGCACGTAGTCGCGGGCGACCTTGTGTTCGCCGCTGCGCATCAGGGCCAGCTCGACCTGATCCTGCACATCTTCAATATGGATAGTGCCGCCGGAGGGCATGCGACGTTTGAAGGTGGCGGTTACCTGATCGGTCAGCTTGGCCACGGTTTCGTGAATGCGGGTAGAGCCAGCGGCATTGCCACCTTCTACCGCCAGAAAGGCCTTGGTGATGGCGACCGAAATCTTGTCGTCGGTGTAGGGCACCACCGTGCCGTTGCGCTTGATCACGCGCAGCTGGCCGGGGGCCGTGGCCTGGATTTCAGTTTTCGAGGGTGAGCTTGGGGGTTGCGTGGCGCTGCTTTGCTGGCTTTCTACGTGGGTTTGCATGGTCTCTCCGGACATTTTTGCCGTCTATATATGGTGTCTGGGCGTGTTGTTGACTACAGCATCTGGAATGCTCAATACACGGTGCCGCTTACCGCTGTATCGGATTTCATGCCTGCGTCGAATGTCGAAGAAATGGTGTCTATCGTGCTCAATTTCGTTGCGAAATGACCAGATCTTGTTTTTTTGACTTCGACTTCGAGAGTGCGCGCCGGGGCGTCACCGCAGTCAAGGACACAAGATAGTGTTGTTTTGGGCTGTTCGCAAGCACTAAATGTTGGGGATTGAGTGTTAACAAGGTGTGGATAAGTCGGGGCATGGGTGGGCACTAACCTGAAGGTGCCCAGCATAGCGGCTTTTCAGTGAAGCGGCGTCAACATCGCGTCGGTTTTGGCCCTAATACGATGTTTTCATAAGAACGCAGTGTTTTATGCTTTGTGAGAAATTCCCGCTTCGTCCTGCTGGCGGAAAGCGATCAGGTGTTCCACATCGGCTTCGATGGCGATGCTGTCGCCGAGCTGAAAATCCCGGTGACTGGGGAGCAGGGCTTCTACCTTGCTGCCGGTGGGCAGGGCCAGCCGGTAGAGAGTGGCGCCGCCGTTGAAGACCTTTTTCTCGATGGTGGCTTCTATACCTTCGAAGTCACTGAGGACAATGTCGTCCGGGCGCAGTAAGACTTCGACCGGGGAGTTTTCCGGCCAGGGGTAGGCGCGGTTGCCGTGCAGGTCGCCCAGTTCGGTCTGGATGCTGTTGGGGCCGCTGACCACGCCCGGCAGAAAGCTGCCGCGACCAATAAACTCCGCCACCAGCCGGTTGGCCGGTTCGTGGTAGAGGTTGAAGGGCGTGTCCCACTGCTGGAGGGCGCCGTGGTAGAGCAGACCGATGTGATCGCTGAAGGCGAAGGCTTCTTCCTGATCGTGGGTGACCAGAATGGCACTGATGCCGTAGTCCTTGAGAATGTCGCGCACTTCCAGGCTCAGGCTCTTGCGCAGCTCGGCGTCGAGGTTGGAAAAGGGTTCATCGAGCAGCAGCAGCTTTGGCGCGGGCGCCAACGCCCGGGCCAGGGCAACACGCTGCTGCTGCCCGCCAGAGAGTTCGTGGGGGTAGCGCTCTTCAACGCCATTGAGGCGCACCAGCTCCAGCAGTTGCTGCACAATGCGGTTTTGTTCGCCGCTGGTTTTTTTGCGCAGGCCAAAGCAAATGTTCTGCTTTACCGTGAGGTGGGGGAAGAGGGCGTAGTCCTGAAACACCATGCCCACCTGACGCAGCTCCGGGTCGAGTGAAAAGCCGGGTTGGCTGAGCAGGCTGTCGCCGAGCAGGATTTCACCGCGCCTTAGCGGCTGAAAGCCGGCGATGGCGCGCAGGGCCGTGGTTTTGCCGCAGCCGCTGGGGCCGAGCAGGGTGCAGATATCGCCTTCATTTACATGAAAGCTGATGTCGTCGATCACCGGCTCGTCGTCGTAGTGGCATTGGATGTTTTTGACTTGGAGCATCGGGTTTCCGTAGCTTCTGGTTTTGGGTTCCCCTCACCCTCTCCCTCTCCCGGGGGGAGAGGGGACCCTCTATTGTGGCTCGATAGGTTCAAACTCCCTCTCCTTTTGGGAGAGGGTTGGGGTGAGGGTCGGGCAGTCTTTAGCTCGCCGCTTCCAGCAACAAAAATTCCATCAAAGCCTTCTGCGCATGCAGTCGGTTCTCGGCCTCATCCCAGATGACGGTGTCGGGGTTGTCCATCAAGCCGGCTGAAATCTCTTCACCGCGATGGGCGGGCAGGCAGTGCATGTACAGGGCATCGCTTTTGGCAACGGCCAGCAGCTCTTCATTAACCTGAAAGCCGGCAAACTGGCGGCGGCGCTGGGCTTTTTCCTTTTCCTGGCCCATGGAGGCCCAGACGTCGGTGACCAGCAGGTCGGCGTCACGGGCGGCTTTGGAGGGCAGGGTGGTGATTTTGACGCGGTCACCGGCTTGCTGCACCAGATCCTTGCGCGGTTCAAAGCCTCGCGGCACCGCGATGGCCAGTTCGAAATCAAACTGGATGGCGGCGTTGATATAACTCTGGCACATGTTGTTGCCGTCGCCGATCCAGGCCACTTTCTTGCCCTGAATGCTGCCGCGATGTTCGACATAGGTCTGGATGTCGGCCAGCAGCTGGCAGGGGTGGAAATCGTCGGTGAGCGCGTTGATGACCGGCACCGAGGAATGTTCAGCAAAGCGTTCGATAATGTCGTGGCCGAAGGTGCGCATCATGATGATGTCAACCATGGATGACATCACGCGAGCACTGTCTTCGATCGGTTCGCCGCGCCCGAGCTGGGTGTGCTCGGGGGCGAGGAACATGGCGTGGCCGCCCATCTGGGCCATACCAGCCTCGAAGGAGATGCGGGTGCGGGTCGAGGATTTCTCAAACAGCATGCCGAGCACGTAGTTGTTAAAGCGGGGCACCGCAGTGCGCGCCTTGTGTTCGGCTTTCATTTCAATTGCGCGTTGTATCAACTGCTGCAATTCGCTGGGTGAGCAATCCATTAAGCTCAAAAAATGCCGGACGGCCATCGTAAGTTACTTCTATGTTTGTTGTAGCTCAGGCAGCGTTGCGCTGTGCGGCCCAGTTTTCAATCAGGGGGCACAGGCTGTCGATCAGCTGCTGAACTTCTTGTTGGTTGATAATAAGCGGCGGCAACAGGCGCACCACTTTGTCGGAGGTGACATTGATCAGCAGGCCGGCGTCCAGCCCTTGTTGTACCAGCTCGCCACAGGCGCCAGCCAGTTCGATGCCGATCATCAGGCCCTGGCCGCGAATGGCGGTTACGCCGCTGAGTTTGCCAAGGCGGCCCTTCAGTCCGTCGAGCAACTGCTGGCCACGCTGGGTGCTGTTCTCGATCAGCTTGTCGTTTTGCAGGGTATCGACCACGGCCAGCCCGGCGGCGCAGGCCAGCGGATTGCCACCAAAGGTGGTGCCATGGTTACCGGGTTTGAACAGTTCGGCTGCCTCGCCACGTGCCAGGCAGGCGCCGATGGGAATGCCGCCGCCGAGACCTTTGGCGGTAACGACGACGTCGGGCATGATGCTGCTGTGCTGATAGGCAAAGTATTTGCCGGTTCTGCCGTTGCCGGTTTGCACTTCGTCGAGCATCAGCAGCCACTGGTTTTTGTCGCACAGCGCACGCAGTTGCTCGAGGAAGCCCTCGGGCAGCAGGTTGATGCCGCCTTCGCCCTGAATGGGCTCAAGCAATACGGCGCACACGTCGTGATTGTTCTTGGCAATGGTTTCCAGTGCAGTGATGTCGCCAAACGGCGCGCGGGTAAAACCGTTGACCAGTGGCTCAAAGCCGGCCTGCACCTTGCGGCTGCCCGAGGCCGTCAGGGTGGCCAGGGTGCGACCGTGAAAGGCGCCTTCCATAACAACGACGGTGGGCCGGGCGATGTCGCGTTTGTGGCCATACAGGCGCGCCAGTTTCAGCGCGGCTTCGTTGCCTTCGGCGCCGGAGTTGCAGAAAAAGACGTTGTCCATGCCGGATAGTGTGCACAGGGTGTCGGCCAGCGCCTGCTGGTTTTTCACGCCGTACAGATTGGAGGTGTGCAGCAGCTCGCCGGCCTGCGCTTGAATGCGGCGCGTCAGTTCCGGGTGGGCGTGACCCAACGCATTGACCCCGATGCCGCTGATGGCATCCAGGTAGCGTTTGTCCTGCTCGTCCACGAGCCAGACTCCCTCGCCGTGAGAAAAACTCACCGGCAACCGATTGTAGGTCGACATCACCGTAGTGGGCATGGCAATCCCCAGTTCCTTGGTTATTCCAGATTGGAAATAAAGCGACTAAAACGTAAAAGGGCAGCCAACGCTGCCCACCGAACGGATCATCATATAACCAATATCCTGGGCTGGCAATGCCCAGTCAGCCGGCGGAGCGATTCCCGCTGTGGCGCGGCTGGCGGGGCTTTCGCAAGGGTCTGCTCAGGCGCTAGCGGCCAAACAGGTTCTGCAGTTTGTCCCGGGCCTTTTCTTTCAGTTTTTCCTTGCCGCGATCAATTTCCTCGCTGGCCTTCTCTTTGGCTTCGGCTTTGGCCTTGTCGGCGATGACGTCGCGGAAGCGGGCCGTGTCGAATTTGCAGGGCAGCCCCTTCTCGTCGGCGAGCGAGCCTTTGCATTTGACCGGTATCACCAGGTTTTTCAGCTTTTCATTCACCCGGCAGGCCGGATTTTCGTGAATGTCGCCGAGAATGCGCAGGCCGGCGCGGTAGTCGAGATCCATGCTGGCGATATCGATGGCGCCTTTGCCTTCCAGTGCCATACCTTTTAGCTGGGCAGTAAGCGCACTGTTATTGATGGCGTTGCCGTTGATTGTGATGGCGCCACTCAGGTCTTCAAAGCTGGTCACTTTTGGCCAGGTGCTGGTGTCGATGGTTTCCTTGTGCATCAGCGCGATGCCCTCGCAGGCGTAGGCGCTCATGCTGGTGCCTTCAAATTTACCCTGTTTGATGGCGAAGTTGGCCTGACCTTTCGCGTTGTTGCGCAGGGTGGAGACGCGGTTGCCCGTGGTATTGAGGTCGAGGTCGATGTTGGCCAGTCCGGAGAACTGCTGCATCTCCGCCAGTTGCGTGAGCAGAGGCAGGGTTTTCACATCGGTGACCTTGGCCTGAACCTGCCAGCGCGGGTTCTGGCTGCGGGCGTCGATGCTGGCGTTTGCCTTGAAGCTGCCTTCATATAACTGTCCGCTCAGCGGGTTGACCGTGACCAGCCCGTCGGCGGCGGTGGCTTTCAGTGCCAGCTGACGAATGGGGATGGCGTTGATAATCAGCTCGCCGATGTTCAGGCCGGTGTCCAGCTGCAGGCTGCGCAGGGTGTCCAGTGGCAGCAGGTCGGTTTCCGGTGCCGGGTTTGTGGTGTTGGCGGTTTGGCTTTCTTGCGCGGGAGTATCGTCGGCGGGTGCCTGGTAGCGGTCCGCATTGAGCTTGTCGAGATTGAGACGGGCGAAGACGGCGCCGCTTTCCAGTGTGTAGCGGGCTTCGCCAGTGAGCGTGCTGTCGTCGAGTGTGGCGCTTAAGGGCTTGAGTTCAATCTGGCCCGGTGCGCCGCCGAGTGTTGTGTTGAGCGACAGTTTGCGCAGCGTGTTCGGGTCCTGCATGGGTGGCAGGCTCTGGCCGAGCTGGGACAGCAAGTCGCGGGGTGAGAATTCTGCGATGGAGAGTGTGCCGGCAAGTTGTGGCGTGCTGTCGAACTGGCTTATGACAAGGTCGGTGTCGAGTTGAACCTTGTTTAGGGTGAGCTTTAGTGCCGAGAGCTGTATACGGCTATTGCCGAGATCAGCGTCGATGTTGCCGTCGATCGCCAGATCCACCACTTTCTGATTGGTGGCTTGGCCCTGAAGCCTTATCTGGCTGCTTAGCTCGTCCAGCAGGATGCGTTTGAACTGCTCGCCGAGGGTGAGCTGGGCGCTGAGCTGGGTGCGAATATCCAGCGCCGGCTCGGTGGTGGCCAGATGAAATTGCAGATCGAGAGGAAAGGTCTGCTGGGGCTTGATATTGGAGGCCTGTAGACCGAACTCGTCCAGTGTCACGGTCTGTCTGGTGCTTTCATCGCGGTAGTGCACCCGGGTGTTGCGAATGTCCACTTCACTGATGTTAAACAGCAGGGCACCGCTGTCTTGTTTGGCGGGCTCCTCTTTCTGTGCTGGTGTGGGGCTTGGCTCGGTCTGCTCGGGCATGACGCGCTCCCAGTTGCCGCGGCCTTCTTTATCCAGCGTCAGGTTCAGTTCCAGCCCGGCCAGTTCGAAACGATGCACCGAAGGCTGCATCTGGATCAGTGAGCGCAAACTGACCCGGGCGATCAGTTGCTCCAGCTCAAGAAAAGGCTGGTCGTCCAGCCGCGCTTTCACGGTGTTCAGTTCCAACCCCAGCGGAATAAAGGACCAGCCGATATCACCGCCGAGCTGCAGGTCCAGCCGGGTATGCGTTTCGGCGGCCTTTTCGATCTGGGGTTTGAAGTCGTTGGGGTCAAAAAGGACCAGGATGCCTGCAACAGCGACGCCGCCAAGTAGCACGAGGCCGGCAAGGGCGATAAGCAGATAACGCAGCGCAGCGGGCATGGAAAACCTCCGGATAAACGTGTCGGGCTAATATAACAAATGCCCGGCGGGGCGCAGAGAAGGGAATGTGGTTATATCCACATGTGACAGCGAAAAATACTCCAAGTGGACGTATTGTCGCCATCGCTTGGGCTCTAGCATGGAGACCATGACAGTATGCCAGTGAGGACAGCGTTATGAGTGGATCAGAAAAGCATCGCGAGCTGCGGTTTGTGGTAATTGGTGCCGGTATGGCGGGCATCTTGAGCGCGATCAAACTGCAGGAGGCCGGTCATCGCAATATAACGCTCTATGAAAAGGCCGATCGCATTGGCGGCACTTGGCGTGAAAATACCTACCCCGGCCTGACCTGTGATGTGCCCTCGCATTCCTATACCTATTCTTTTGAGCCGAACCCGGACTGGAGTCGCTACCTGCCGCCCGGCGCCGAAATTCAGGACTATTTCGAACGCACCACTCACAAGTACGGCGTCGACAGACTGATTCGCTTCAACGAAGAAATTGTTTCCTGCGAATACCGTCACGGTCGCTGGCATATTGAAACGCGAAACGGTACGCGCGATGAAGCAGACGTGGTGATCGCGGCCACGGGCGTGCTGCACGTGCCGCGCTACCCGGATATCGACGGCATCGACGATTTCGAGGGCGCAATCTTTCATACCTCGCGCTGGGATCACAACGTGCCGCTGGACGACCGCCACATTGGCGTCATCGGCACCGGTTCGACCGGCGTGCAGATTGTGTCGGCGCTATCCACGCGCGTGAAAAAGCTGGTGCATTTTCAGCGCACGCCCCAGTGGATCATGCCGGTGGAAAACCCGGAATTCACCGAGGAGCAGAAAGCGGCTTTTCGCAATGATTCGGAGCTGCTCAAGTACATGCAGAACGAACCGCAGTATCTGGCCAATGTCGAGCGCTTCACCAATGCGATTGTGGAGCCCGATTCCCCGGCGATGGAAGAGATTGAAACCATCGTGCGCGATTATCTGGAAACCAGTGTGCGTGATCCGGAGCTGCGCGAAAAGCTGCGCCCGTCCTATCGGGCGGCCTGCAAGCGGCTGATCTTCTCACCGGACTTTTACGAGGCGGTGCAGCGACCTGCGGTTGAGGTCGAGTTAGGGAGTATCGCTCGCATCGAAGCCAAGGGGGTGCGGATGAAGGATGGGCGTTTGCACGAGCTCGATGTGATCGCGCTGGCGACCGGCTTCAAGGCCGATCAGTTTATGCGGCCGATGAATGTGGTTGGGCGCAATGGCGTGGCCTTGAATGAGGTCTGGGGCGACACGCCCAGAGCCTATCTGTCGATTTCGATTCCGGATTTCCCGAACCTGTTTATGCTGAACGGCCCCAACGGGCCGGTGGGCAATTTCTCGCTGATCGATATTGCCGAGCATCAGTGGCATTACGTGTCGCAGCTGATTGCCCGACTGGAGAGCGGTGAGTGCGCGGAAATCTGCGCTACCCATGAAGCGCTTGAACAGTTTGACAGAGACCGCATCGCAGCGGCAAAGAAAACCATTTTCGGCTCCGGTTGCCAGAGCTGGTATCTGGATGCCAATGGTGTGCCCGCTACCTGGCCATGGACCCAGCAGCGTTTTTATCAAGCGATGGAAAAGCCGGACGAAGCGGCTTATGAGCTGGTGCCCTTTCGCGGCTCGACAGTGGAAAGACCGCGTCAGGAAGAGCCGCTGTAGTCGAGAAACGATGCAGTCGGCGCGGTGTCTCTCACGCGGCCCGTGTCCCGATTTCAAGGTACCAGCGGCGGTGTATGTCCATAATCGGCTCGAGATTGTTGAGAAAAACCTCAACTAAATGCGGGTCGAACTGCTTACCCGCCTGATCGTGAATATAGTCGAGCACGTCCTCCATGGGCCACGCGCGTTTGTAGACCCGATCTGTGCTGAGCGCATCGAAGACGTCCGCAATCGCGGTAATCCGCCCCAGTAGGGGAATGGCCTCGCCAGCGAGTTGCTCGGTATAACCGGTGCCATCCCAGCGCTCGTGGTGGGTGGCGACTACGGTGGCAGCGCTGTTCAATAACTCTCCGCGATGCTTTCCGATGATGGATATACCGCGTATGACATGGGTTTCCATTTCGGCGCGCTCTGCCGGAGTGAATCTGCCGGGTTTGTTAAGAATGTGGTCCGGAATGCCAATTTTCCCGATATCGTGGAGGGCCGCGGAGAGACCGAGAATCTCTTTGAATTTTTCGTCGAACCCCAGCGCATGCCCCATAACGGATGCGTATTCCGACACTCGTCGGACGTGGTTGCACAGCTCTACCGAGCGTTCTTCAACGGCAGCGCTGAGCAGCATCACCAATTTGTGCTGACTCTCCAGCACTTCCTGGTGCAGCATTTGATTGTCGAAGGCAATGCCGACATTGCGGCAAAAAAGCTCTACCAGTTGCCTGTCGGCGACGGAGAATTCATTGTCGCAGCTCAGGTATACAATTTGATGGTGGCCGTTGATGGTGGAAAAGCGTGCGGTAAAAAAGCGATCGCCAAAATAGGGCCCGTCTATCTTTAGTGCGTCGCGTATGCGTTTCACAACGTGCTTTGGCAAAGCGTGTTCAATGGGTTGGCCTTCCCTCAGCTCGGCGTCTCCGGTGCCAACGGTAATGGTCAGATCGTTGGGCGATTCCGTGAGGCTTCTGGCCGCCAGGGCTTTTACCAGCAGTGCATCGTTGCCGGCGTAAAGCAGCGCTTTAAGTTGTTCGAGGACGCCCCTGGCAAACGTTTTCATGGAGCGCGACTCGAAGATATTGGCCGACGAGTCGATGACCTTCGCGAGACCCTCGCGATTTTGTTTCAGTGCCATGAGCTCGCGGTAGTGCCCCAGGCTGGTATGCATCAGTGTGTGCATCTTCTTCGAGGTGAGCTCTGTTTTTTCCTTGTAGTCATTGATGTCATAACGAGTGACGACGTCCTTTTCGGGCGCCTGTCCCGGTTGCCCCGTGCGCAAAATAAGACGTACATCGCTATTGCCGAGTTCCTCGCGAATCTTCTGAACCGCTTGCAGGCCGGCGTGGTCATCTTCCATTACGACGTCCATCAAGACCATGGCGATATCGGGCTGTTGACGCATGACTTCGACCGATTCTCTACCCGAGTAGACGTGTATCAGTTTGATGTCGCGGTTGTGTACGCGCATACCGCCAAGCGTAAGTCGGGTGACTCGGTGGACTTCTTCCTCGTCGTCGACGATCAGGATTTTCCAGGGCGTGGATTCGGTCGGCTGATTCCCGGGTATATCGCGCTCATTGGCGAGAATCAGTTCATCATTGTCTTCAAACATCGATCTGTACCTTTTCCAATTGCTCCGACGTAGAGGCGTCCATATTCTCGTCGGGAAGCTTTGCTGGCAGGGTTATATAAAACGCCGTACCGGAATCAGGTTCGCTGTCGACGGTTATCTTCCCGCCCAAAATCTGGTGAACCAGGTTGTAAACAATATGCAGACCCAGACCGCTGCCGCCCTGATCTAATCGGGTGGTAAAAAACGGGTCGAATATCTTGCTGAGGTAGTCTTTGGGGATGCCTTTGCCGTTGTCGCGGAAGGTGAGATTAATCTCATCTCTTTGCATTGAGAACGCAATCTCTATGACGCCGTGCTCCGTTTCGTCAAACGCATGAATCAGACTGTTCATGATCAAATTGGTGATAACCTGTGAAAGTGAGCCGGGGATGGTTTCGATATGGACCGCGTTGGTGCTTTTGATATCGACCCGGTGTGGCGTTTTCTTTAGCCGGGGACGGAGGCTGACTAACAGCTCATCAAGGTATTCGCCGAGGTTGATGGTGCGGCGTTTCTCACTGGTTTGATCCACGGCGACTTTCTTGAAACTCTGGATCAGGTCGGCGGCGCGACGGATGTTGGTCAGCAAAATATCGGCAGATTCGTCGCAAGCCTTCAGGAACCTCTCAAGATCCGACCTTCTCAGGTTGTCTGTATCCAGGCCGTGTTTAAGATTGCGAACCTGTTCCTGCAGGTAAGAGGCTGCCGATACGCCGATGCCCAGGGGCGTATTCACTTCGTGGGTGATGCCGGCCACCAGGCCGCCAAGGGTGGCGAGCCGCTCACTCTGCATGAGCTGATCCTGGGTTTCACGCACCCGTTGCAGCGCCTGCCGGGTTTCTTCTACCTGTTGCTGGAGCTTTTCCTCCGCTTTCTGGCGCTCGGTAATGTCGCGAATAATCCCGGTGTACTTCCGCTCGCCGGCGATGGTCATTTCACTGACGGCGAGCTCGATCGGAAAAGTACTGCCATCCTTGCGTTGTGCCACGACAACACGTCCTATGCCGATAACCTTGCGTTCGCCGGTTTCACGGTAGTTTCGCAAGTAGCCATCGTGCTGACCGCGATAGGGTTCGGGCATCAGTATGCGGATATTCTTGCCCTGCAATTCGTCAATCCGATAGCCCAGCAGCTGTTCAGTGGCCGGGTTTACGGTTTCGATAATGCCATTGGCGTCGATGACGATAACGCTGTCGACGGCTGTTTCTACTATGGCCCTGATGCGGGCATTTTGGTCCTGTAGCTCTGCCTGTTGACGTTTGCGTTCGTGAATATCAATTATCGAGGCAATGACGTAGATGCCGTTGTCGGTAACAACGGGATTGAGACCGACTTCCAGGGGAATGCTGGTACCGTCACGGTGTTGGCCGTAGAGATCCCGGCCCGCTCCCATGGCGCGGGTGCCCGGGGATTTCATGAAGTCAGCCCGCATAGTGGGGTGATTGTCGCGCACGTTTTCCGGCAGCAGGACGTCGACCGATTTACCCAGAAGCTCCCCTCTGGAGTAGCCAAAGAGGGTTTCGGTGCGCGCGTTGACGTAGGCAATGAACCCGCCCTGATCAACCATAATCATGGCTTGGGGGGCGGCTTCTACCATCAGCCGGAACAGTTCGTCTTCCTGAGTGCGGGCGCCAAGCGATGTCAAAGGCGTTCGGTCAGACAATGAGATGTTCGCCTCCGTGATTCACGCGCAGCGGCGTGGCGCAATAACTTTGATTATAGTCAATGGTCAAACAGAGGTATCAGGAATGTAATCAGTAGAAGCGCGTATGGCGTGAGCGATACGCCTGTAAGGCTGAGGTGGGAGCTTGAAGAGAAAGGCGCAGGGGGCTACCCCTGCGCTCTAGAGGGCGTGAAGCCGGCTGTTTAGAAGTCAGCCATCTCTGGCATGCCGCCAGACTTGGGCTTGTCCTCAGCCCGGTCGGCAATCATGGCTTCGGTCGTGAGGATCAGGCCGGCAATCGAGCCTGCGTTCTGCAGTGCGGTACGGGTGACCTTGGTGGGGTCGATAATACCGTGCTCGATCATGTCAACATATTCGCCGTTCTGGGCGTTGTAACCCCAGGACGCGCTGGCATTGCTGCGCACTTTGTCCAGCACCACGCTGCCGTCGACGCCGGCGTTGGCCACGATCTGGCGGAAGGGCTCTTCCATCGCGCGCAAAGCAATTTTGATACCCGTATCCTGATCGGCATTCGCGCCTTTCAGTGCGTCCTTGCGAAGCTGATCCGCCACGCGGATCAGGCTGATACCACCACCGGGGACGATGCCTTCTTCAACGGCTGCACGGGTGGCGTGGAAGGCATCATCGACCAGATCCTTCTTCTCCTTCATCTCTACTTCGGTCGCTGCGCCGACCTTGATGACCGCAACACCACCGGCCAGTTTGGCGACGCGTTCCTGCAGCTTCTCCTTGTCGTAGTCGGAGGTCGATTTCTCGATCTCGGCACGAATCTGGGAAACCCGGGCTTCGATGTCGGTTTTCTTGCCCGCGCCGTCAACAATGGTGGTGTTTTCCTTGTTGATGACCACGCGCTTGGCGCTGCCCATCTGGTCGATGTCGGCTGTGTCGAGACCCAGACCCACTTCTTCGGAGATCACAGTGCCTCCGGTCAGTACCGCGATATCCTGCAGCATGGCCTTGCGGCGATCACCAAAGCCAGGCGCTTTGACGGCGGCCGTTTTCAGAATGCCGCGCAGGTTGTTCACCACTAGGGTCGCCAGCGCTTCGCCTTCAATGTCTTCGGCAATCAGCAGCAGGGGGCGTCCGGCTTTGGCAACGGCTTCCAGCACCGGCACCAGGTCGCGAATGTTGCTGATTTTTTTGTCGACCAGCATGATGAAGGGGTTGTCGAGTTCAACCTGCATCTTTTCCTGGTTGTTGACGAAGTAGGG
>JBFHCW010000043.1:0-13013 GCA_041585035.1 Litorivivens sp. | reverse complement strand
TGACTTCCGGCAACTGGTTGACTATATTCCGCGCATTCGCAGTGGCCGCCACTACTTTAACCCGAGCCTGGTGTAACGGGAGTCGCCCATGAACAAAATCAGCCCACAATCGCTTGCGGCCAAGAAAGCGCAAGGCGAAAAGTTCGCCGTACTGACCGCCTACGATGCTACCTTTGCCCGTCTCGTCGACCAGGCCGGTATCGATGTCATCCTGGTGGGTGATTCGCTCGGCAATGTCCTGCAGGGACACGCCAGCACCCTGCCGGTCTCGGTCGACGACATGTGTTATCACACCGCCTGTGTCGACCGGGGTACGGAAAAAGCCCTGATCGTGGCCGACCTGCCCTTTGGCAGCTACAACACCATCGATGACACCCTGCGCAACGCCACTGCGCTGATGCAGTGCGGCGCCCACATGGTGAAACTGGAAGGCGGCCAATGGCTGGCCGAAAGCATTGCCCTGCTCACCGAGCGCGGCATTCCGGTCTGCGGCCACCTCGGGCTGACGCCCCAGTCGGTCAACACCCTTGGCGGCTTCAAGGTGCAGGGTCGGGACGAAGCCGGGGCTCGACGGATCATTACCGATGCCAAGGCGCTGGAAGATGCCGGCGCCGCCCTGCTGGTGGTTGAATGTGTTCCAACCGAACTGGGCCAACGCCTCAGCGAGGCCCTGACGATACCGGTTATCGGTATTGGCGCCGGCCCCCAAACCGATGCTCAGGTACTGGTCTTGCACGACCTGCTCGGCGTATCCCGCCGAATTCCGAAATTTGTTAAAAACTTCCTTGCGGATGCGCCAGACATACAAACCGCCCTTGCCAACTACAAATTCGCAGTCGAACAGGGCGAGTTTCCGGGCCCCGAGCATAGCTTCGAATAGTCAAAAACCCTGAAAGCCCCGGCTGGCGGGGCTTTCAGCTCATCATGTTACGTTATAACACCGCTTCTTTTGGTAACACAATCGATGGAAATTTGTTACCAAAAAGCATTGAACCCCCCCTATGATTGGGGCATACTTGCCCGCCACTGTCCCTTGTACACATTGTAAACACTGTGACAGTGGCTTCCGGCAACACGGGAAGATGGGCGCCAGCCCGCAGCGAAAGCGGACTGACATCACAGCAACCTGCATCTGCATATCAGCGATGGCACGAGTAGGAAGTTGGGTGGTATGAAAACCTTCAGTACAACAGCGCGGCTGAGAGAAGCCCTGGCAAGCGAGCGACGTAATGGTCGACGTATTGCCTTTGTACCCACCATGGGTAATCTCCATGAGGGTCATCTGCAACTGGTTCGTCGTGCCCACGAACTGGGCGATATTGTGGTGGTCAGCATTTTTGTCAATCCACTGCAATTCGGCGCCAACGAAGATCTCGACAAGTATCCCCGCACCCTGACCGCAGACAAGGAAAAGCTGTTTGCGGAGGGCGTTCAGTACCTGTTTCACCCCGGTGTAGCCGAAATGTACCCCAACGGCATGGGTGAGCAATCCATCGTTTCCGTCCCCGGCGTCTCTGAACGTCACTGCGGCGCCAGTCGCCCCGGACATTTCGATGGTGTATCAACCGTTGTTACCAAGCTGTTCCAGATTGTTCAGCCTGATGTTGCCGTATTCGGCAAAAAAGATTTCCAGCAGCTCGCTGTCATTCGCAAGATGGTGAGCGATCTGTGCATGCCCATTGAAATCGAGGGCGTCAACACAGCCCGCGATCTCGATGGTCTGGCCATGAGCTCGCGCAATGGCTTTCTATCCCGCGCCCAGCGCGAACTGGCCCCCTTCCTGCACAAAACCCTGCAAGAGTGCCGCGAGGCCATCGCCTGTGGCTTTGACAGCTATGCCGAGCTGGAACGCCACGCTCGCCTGTCACTGCTGGATGCCGGTTTTGAACCCGATTACTTTTCAATCTGCGATGCCAGAACCCTCGATGAGGTAACCCTGGATACCGAAGAGATTGTTATACTGGCAGCTGCCCGACTGGGCGAAACCCGGCTGATCGATAATGTCACCCTGAACTTCAATCCCAGCGCCGACTGGGGTATGCTTGCCGCCCATTAATTTGGGCCGGTTCGCACAGTCACGTTAGGCAAAGAGAGAGAAAGGAACAGCGTATGCAGTCCACCATGCTGAAAGCCAAACTTCACAAGGCTACCGTTACCCACGCGGTGCTCAACTATGAAGGCTCCTGTGCCATCGACGGCAAGCTATTGGACCTGGCTGGCCTGCGTGAATACGAGCAGATCGATATCTACAACGTCACCAATGGCGAGCGCTTCACCACGTATATCATCCGCGGTGAAGACAACAGCGGTATCATTTCAGTCAACGGCGCCGCTGCGCACAAGGCCGGCGTGGGCGACACCATCATTATCTGCGCCTACGGTATCTACTCTGAAGCCGAGCTGATCAACTTCAAGCCGCGTCTGATCTACATGAACCCGGACAACACCGTCAGCCATAGCAGCAACGCCATTCCGGTGCAGGTTGCCTGATTGACCGCTACATGCCACAAAAAAGGGGGCTCTTCGCCCCCTTTTTTGTGGCCGATCATCCAACACTTTCCAAAAACGCTGCACGTTCAAAATAGATCGCTGATCGCACCTCTATCGCCGCCCACAGCAGAACGGATTGTCGAGTTCGATTGCTCATTACGGCTCAATCCTATCGGGCAGCGCAAAGGCAATATATTCCGCTGCCGAAGCCTGCCCCAGCTTGCCACCACCCGCCGCGATCACAACGTACTGCTTGCCGCCGGCGCGATAAACCGACGGCGTGGCAAAGGCCGGGGCCGGCAGCCGCGTCTCCCACAAGAGCTCTCCGGTCTCGCTATCAAAGGCACGGAATTTTGAGTCGGGAGTAGCACCAATAAACAGCAGACCACCGGCAGTGACCACGGGACCACCGTAGTTTTCCGAGCCCAGGCCCTGATAACCCATCGCCAGCGCTTTAGGGTAATCCCCGAGGGGCAGCCGCCATTTTATCGACGCATTAGCCAGATCAATCGCGGTTAATGTACCCCAGGGTGGCTTGCTGGCCGGTAAGCCATCAGGATCGACGAACTTCTGCCAGCCGGCATTGAGAAATTCAAAGCTGTCGTTCGCCTGGCGGGTTTCAGGCTCCGGCTCATCATCTGCCAGATAAAGGTAACCAATAACAGCAGCCAGCCCATACCAGGGCAGGATTTCATTGGCCGGCATTCTACCCCGGCCGTCACGGGCTATCCGATAGGCCTGTAGAGGCCCCATTCTCTCAGACAGCCCGGTCAATGACGGCACCGTCAGCCCATCCCCCTGCCGATCAACGCCATGACAACCGGAACACCCCATCAGATAAGCCGCACGAGGCGTTTTTACCGCGTCTTCAGTAGCGGCACCGGCGACCATTTGAATCACGTAGGGGACTTCATTGGCATTGATAAACAGCGTTTGCGCCCCCTCATCCCAGGCGGCACCGCCCCACTCCGCCCCGCCATCAATGCCAGGGTACACCAGAGTGCCTTTCAGGCTTGGCAAGGTATACAAGCCTTCATAGGCCAAGCGCTCGTATTTGCGACGCACGACCTCGGTAACCAAAGGTGTTCGCGTCGACAAATCCTCGGGCCCCAGTGTTTGGCGGGTAAAGGCCGGCAAGAGGTCCGGCAGAGGCTGCGTCGCCGGGGCATATTCACCGGGCAGGGCCTCCCCTCCCACGACCACCTCTTTCAGCGGAAATACCGGCTCGCCCGTTTCCCGCTCAAACACAAAGATATGCCCCGTTTTGGTGACCTGAGCCACCGCCTCCACCTTTCTCCCGTTCAGCTCCAGCGTCATCAGGTTGGGCGGTGCGGGTAGATCGCGATCCCACAAATCGTGGCGCACCAGTTGCTGGTGCCAAACGCGCTCTCCCGTATCCGCATCCAAGGCAAGCAAGGTGTTCGCGTAGAGGTTATCGCCTTCTCGATCCCCGCCATAGAAATCAAAGGTGGCCGATCCCGTGGGAGCAAACACCAGACCACGCTGCGCATCCACCGTCATGCCGGCCCATGAGTTTGCCCCGCCGGATGTCTTTCTCGCTTCTGGCGGCCACGTCTCCTCACCGGCCTCTCCTTTAGCCGGAATGGTGCGAAATAGCCATTCCTGCTCGCCCGTCACAACATTGTAGGCCCGGATATCGCCGGGCGATGCGCCACCGAACTCCGACACGCGAGACCCCAAAATTAACTTATCCTGGTAAATAACGCCCGGTGACGTGGCATTGACCGTTATCGACTTCGGATCGATATCGGAAAACCCCTTCCGTAAATCCACCCGCCCATCATCGCCAAAGGTGGTGATCCGCTCGCCCGTGCGCAGGTCCAGTGCATAGAGGTAGTAGTCCGCCGTCACCAACAAGCGCGGCCGGGCAGCACCGTTGCCCGGCCATAATGCCAAGCCCCGCCCGGGGTTGGGCAACAAACTCAATGCCCGCGGTGTCTTGAAGGTCCAGAGCTCGCGTCCACTGACCGCATCCAGTGCAAATACCCCTAAATCCGGGCTCAAGCCGTAGAGTACTCCGCCGACAATCAGGGGATTGGTTTGTAACTGGAGCCCATCATCAGATGAGAGCGCGCTGTTATAGCTCCAGACAGGCTCCAGCTGAGCCACATTGTTCCGGTTAATCTCGGACAGTGGCGAATAATGTGACGCTTTCTTGTCCCCCAGATAACTCGCCCAGTCACCCTGTTCAACGGCAAGGGACGTTTCCGGGATGACTTGCGGCTGACCCGGACGATCTCCACAAGCGGCGGCTAGCAGCATAACGCCACTGATTACCAGAAGGCGGCAACAGGCAGTTCCTGTCATTATTATTATGTTCCACACAAACGGACAGAGAGCGATCATCACACCACCTGAAAAGCATCACAAGGCGGTTTTTATTACGGATCGTTCAACCCCCAGCGCCGCTTTGCGCGACTCACTATCTGAGCCGAATCGAGTCGATTTCCCCCAACCACACTTGAGGACACCGTCTAAAAATACAGCCCCCCCCAGGGACTGGCCTTTGGATACGATCAAGAGTATTGTATATTTATACAGTACTCTTGGGTTCTCTACGTAACCCAGAGAACGCCTTTTATTCATAGAAAGTCATGTGTCATGTCTGAGATAACACACTTACTGGAAAACCCCCGCTTGTGGCGCGGCTCCCAACGCAACACGACCGCCCTCCACGACAGCATCAAGAGTGGCTATTCCGCGCTGGACCGCGCGCTACACCATGGTGGCTGGCCCGTCGCTGGAAGCACAGAATTGCTCTGTGACCACAGCGGCATTGGCGAGCTGAGCCTGTTGACGCCCGCCCTCTCCAGCCTCAGCCAACAGCAGACCATCGCCTGGCTGAATCCCCCCTTCCGACCCAGCGCACCGGCGCTGCAACAGGCCGGTTTTCGTTTGAGTCACTGTCTGTTTATTGAGACCCGTAGCCTGGCCGAACAACTCTGGGCCGGCGAAGAGTTGCTGCGCTCAGCAACCTGCGCCGCCGTGCTCAACTGGACCGGCAAACAGCGTCTGAGCGACCGCGACCTGCGCCGCCTGCAGCTGGCAGCCAGAGAGCATCACTGCTGGCACATTCACTTTCGCAGTGAAAACTGTCGTCAGCAAAGTTCGCCCGCCCCCCTGAGAATCCAGTTGCAGGCCCGTGAACAGCAACTGGTACTGGAGCTGTTCAAACAGAGCGGCGGCCCTTCCGGGCAGCATCTTGCCCTGCCTCGCCAGCCCCTTCTCTTGCATCAACAACAGCCTGCCAACCTGTGGCCGGTAGCGCGCAAACGGCTGCGGCGCAAAACCCGCCTGCGTCTGGCCCAGCCTCGATCCAGGCCTCAGGCCACGCCTTTACTGGAAATCCATTAATGTGGCTGTGCATTCGTTTTCCCCGCCTGTTGCTGGACCAGGCGCTGGCACCGGAGCAACGCCAGCTCGGCCCGCAGGCCCTGCTGCTGGACAACCGGATAGATGAGGTGAACCGGGCAGCTGCAGCGGCCGGTGTTCGCTCCGGTCAGTCCCTGAGCACGGCACGCAGCCTGTGTCCGGAATTGCAGTGCCGTCCGCCCGATGCCGAGCGCATGCAGCAACGGCTCACCCAGCTCGCCCTCTGGGCTTACCGGTTTACGCCCGAGGTCAGTCTGGCTAATCCCGACTGCCTGCTGCTGAATATTCGCGGCTCACTGAAACTGTTCGAAGGCTTCGCCCCCTTGTTCCGACGGTTGCGCAGTGGTTTCCGCAAACGCCGTATTCCGGCCTGCTATGGGCTGGGGCATACGCCCTGGGCCGCCACCTTGCTGAGCCACAGCCAGCGCGATATCACCACCCTGCTGGACGCTGACGGGCAACTCAACGAGGCGGCGGTCATCGATCAGCTTAACCGGCAACCCAGCTCACGTCTGCCCTGCGACAAGCAGCAACAGGAACGCCTGCTCACACTCGGTCTGAACACACTGGGAGAACTTAAACATCTGCCCGACAGCGCCCTGAGCCGTCGTTTTGGAAAGGGGTTCAGCCGGCTGCTCAATCAGCTTTACGGCAGTGCACCCGACCCCCGCCCCTATTTTCAGCCGCCGGATGTTTTTTTCAGTGAACGCCAGTTCAACGGCGAATTGACCCGCAGCGAGGAACTGCGCTTTCCATTGGCAGGCCTGCTGGATGAGCTCGGGCACTTTCTACAGCTCAAACAATGGGTCTGTCGTCAGCTGCGCTGGCAATTCTGTTACTGCAACGGCGAACATGACGAACTGACCATGCCGGTCTCTCACGCCAATTTTGATCGCCGTCAGTTACTGACGCTGGTGCTTCTCAAGCTGGAACGCTACACCCTGCGCAGCGCAGTAGATTCACTGGCCCTGCATTGCACCCGGTTTGAAGCGGTTCAACAGCTCAGCACCGAACTCTTTTCCGAAATCAGTATTTTTGATCACGAACGTCAGGCCCGCTATCTCGCGTTGCTCGACAAGCTGCGAGCGCGACTGGGGGAGCAGGCACTGTGGCAGCCGGTGTTGCGGGAGCAGCACCTTCCTGAACAGGCGACCAGCCGCGAAAGCGCTCGCAACGGACCTGAGAGCGTTTTCCCCGAGCGCCCTCTCTGGCTGCTTCAATCGCCCCTGCCCCTGCGGGAGAAAAACCGGCAGCCCTGCTGGCAAGAACCACTGATCTTACTGCAGGGGCCAGAGCGATTGGACAACCAATGGTGGCAGCAACGTCAGGTGCGCGACTACTACATTGCCCGCACATCTCACTACGCCCTGTGTTGGGTGTATAAGGACCGTCTGCAGCAGCGCTGGTACCTTCACGGTTGGTTTGCCTGAATGTCCGACCAACACCACAAACAGCCGGATTACGCCGAGCTTCACTGCCTGAGCAATTTTTCTTTTCTACGCGGCGCCTCCCACCCTCATGAATTGGTGGAACAGGCCGCCACTCTCGGTTATCAGGCTTTAGCCATCACCGACGAGTGCAACCTGGCCGGTGTCGTGCGAGCCCATATTGCCGCCGAGCAATACGGCATCAAGCTGATTGCCGGCGCGGAGTTTCAGCTCGAGGAAGGCCTGCACATCGTGCTACTGGCACCCGATAAACGCGCCTATTCCGACTTGTCAGCCCTGATCAGTCGCGCCCGACTGAACAGCGTCAAGGGCAACTACCAGCTCTCACTGAAAGATCTGAGCCGCAGCTGCGGCCACTGTTTTGCAATCTGGCTGCTGCCGTTTCAAGCAGCGCCCCTTGAACGCGCTGCGCACTACGGCGAGACGTTAAAAGGCCTGTTCGGTCAACGCTTGTGGATCGGCTTCCAACGCCTGTACCGCCAGGGCGAGCAGATTTTTTACGAGCGCTGTCTGGCACTCGCCGAACAGATCACGGTTCCCATGGTGGCCTGTGGTGGCATTCTGATGCATCAGCGGCAGCGTAAACCGCTGCAGGACACCCTCACCGCTATTCGTCTGAACCAATCGATACAATCCCTTGGCACACAACTACAGGCCAACAGCGAACACTACCTGCGCGACCGCGCCACCCTCGCCAGACTCTATCCGGCTGAGCTGCTTAACGAGACCCTGCGCATCGCGGAGCAATGCCGTTTTTCACTGCGGGAGCTGCGCTACCAGTACCCCGATGAAGTGGTTCCCAAAGGCCAGACTGCCAGCGCGTTCCTGCGCCAACTGACCTACGCCGGTGCCCGGCAACGCTGGCCTGAGGGCATTCCGTCCACCGTGACCCGGCTGCTTGAACACGAGCTGCAATTGATTGCCGAGCTGCGTTACGAGCACTACTTTCTGACGGTCTACGATATTGTTCACTACGCCCGCAGCCAGAATATTCTCTGTCAGGGGCGAGGTTCTGCAGCCAACTCGGCGGTGTGCTACTGCCTGTTTATCACCGAGGTGGATCCGTCTCGCGGGCAGCTCCTGTTCGAGCGTTTTATTTCGAGGGAGCGTGATGAGCCACCGGATATCGACGTGGACTTTGAACACGAACGCCGCGAAGAAGTCATTCAGTACATTTACCGCAAATACGGTCGCGAGCGTGCCGCATTGGCGGCAACCGTCATCACCTACCAGATGCGCAGTGCAGTCCGCGATGTAGGCAAAGCTCTCGGTTTCGACGAGGCGCTGATCACCCAGCTCGGTAAATCCATGGCCTGGTGGGACAAGCGCGAGGAGCTGATACAGCGGCTGCAGGGTATTGGCTTACAGGGCTCTGTCGCGGAGCATTTTTACGCTCTGGTGCAACAGATTCTCGGCTTTCCCCGCCACCTGTCGCAACACGTGGGCGGCTTTGTGATCAGCCGCGATCCGCTCACTAGCATTGTACCGATGGAAAATGCCGCCATGGCCGAGCGCACCATCATCCAGTGGGACAAAGAAGATCTGGAAGCCATGCATCTGATGAAGGTGGACGTGCTGGCACTGGGCATGCTCAGCAGTATTCGCAAAAGCCTGGAGCTGATCAGCGTTCAGAAAGGCCAGCCCTTCACCCTGCAGAACATTCCCGCCGAAGACCCCGCAACCTACGACATGCTCTGCCAGGCAGACAGTGTCGGCGTCTTTCAAATTGAATCGCGCGCCCAGATGACCATGCTGCCCAGGCTCGCGCCACGCTGCTTTTACGATCTGGTGATACAGATTGCCATTGTCCGCCCCGGGCCGATTCAAGGCGACATGGTCAATCCTTATCTACTGCGCCGACAAGGTTTGGAAGCAGTGGCTTACGAAAACGAGGGCATCAAAAAAGTACTGGAGCGCACACTGGGCGTACCGATTTTTCAGGAACAGGTGATTCAACTGGCCATGGTAGCTGCCGGCTTCAGTGGCGGCGAAGCCGACCAATTGCGCCGCGCCATGGCCAGCTGGGGACGCAACGGACAACTCCTAGTATTCCGCGACAAACTGGTCGAAGGCATGACAAAAAACGGCTACAGCGAAGCCTTCTCTGAACGGCTTTTCAATCAGATGAAGGGCTTCGGGGCCTACGGTTTTCCCGAATCTCACTCCGCCAGTTTCGCTCTGCTCGCCTATGCCTCAGCCTGGCTCAAGTGTCATCATCCCGCCGCTTTTTTTGCCGGCCTGTTGAACAGCCAGCCGATGGGCTTTTACAGCCCGTCACAACTGATTCAGGATGCCATGCGTCACGGCGTGACCATTCTGCCCTACTGCGTCAACCACAGTCATTGGGACTACACCTTGGAAAACCCGCATTCCGAAAGCCCTCAACTACGCATGGGGCTGCGCCAGGTGAAAGGCTTTAATCAGAGCGCTGCCGAACGGATTGTGCAAAACCGGCAGCAAGCCCCCTATGCCTCACTGGCTGATTTTCTGGCACGGGTTTCCCTCAACAAGGCAGAGCGCAACGCCCTGACCCGAGCCGATGTCTTTGCCAGTTTCCAGTTGCACCGCTACCAGAGCCAATGGCAGGTCAGCGCCAGCGAACAGAGCGACGCCTTTCTTCCCGCCGCCAGTGATCTGGATGACGGCATCAGCCTGCCGGCCCCGTCAGAGATTTCCGAGGTCAGCGCCGATTACAGCTTCAGTCGCCTCAGCCTGCGTCGTCATCCGCTGGCCTTGCTGCGCGAGCGCCACCGCTTTAAGGGCTGCCGCCGGGCCGAAGAACTCGGCCACATCGACAATGGCCGCTTTATTCGTCTGGCTGGCCTGGTGACCTGCCGACAGCGACCAGGCACCGCGTCAGGCGTACTTTTTCTGACACTGGAAGATGAAACCGGCAACAGCAATATTGTGGTCTGGAAACAGGTACAGGCACAGTGTCGACAGGCCATTCTCAGCGGACGCCTGTTGATTGTGAAAGGACTACTGCAACGCGCCGATCCACCCCGCCGGGAGGGTTTCAGCACGCCGCCGGTCATTCACATCGTCGCGCTGCACCTTGAAGACGCCAGCCACGAGCTGGCACTTGAAGTGGACTCACACGACTTCCACTAAGCCCCGAAAAGACTTTAGCGTTTGAACTGGGCGCCACCGGGCAGCACCGCCACATCCAGCGCCGACAACACACCCGCCTTTGCCGCACACACGGCAGGAATAGCGTTAACCAGACGGTTGGCTGCTGTCGCATTGCCGCCGGCAGCCGCGCCTGAATCAAAATGATCGGTGGCATGAACCGTGATATCCAGGTCCGGATTGCCCTTGATAAGCACCCGATGACAACCGCCCTCGGTTGGCGGCGTTGGCCAGTCTGGCGCACAATCCACATCGATCCGGGTGATATGCTCGGCAACAATCAGGGGCAGGCCATTCTTCATGCCCATCACCTCAAAACGGAAGGCACCTTGCCCGCCTTTTTCAAAGCTGCCCATGCCGGCGACCTCAACCATTTTCTCCAGCGGGCGACGCTCAACCTGAGTAGTGACTTCATCCAGCTCGATATTCAAACCCTGGGCCACCAGACGCACCATCGGCTCCCAGATTTTCAGCAACACTTCGCTGTGCAGCATCAACGGCAGCTCATCCATCGGCTGCCCAAAACCGATCACATAGCGAACGATGTCCGGCGCGTCGTAAAGGGCGTAATTGAAAATTTCCTGACAGCGAATCTGCTCGATACCCGCCACCACACCGCTGGCAAACAACGGCAGCGCATCCATGGCCCAGCCCGGATCAATACCAGACACCAGCAAGGACGCGTTGCCCCGCTCACACGCGCTATTGACCTTGTCGAGCACATCCTTGGGTGCCAGCGCCGGATGCAGAAAGTCGTAAAAGGAGGAGCTGACCACATTGCAGCCCGCCTCCAGACAGTTCAACAGATCCGCCATGGCTTCATCCGGGCGCACATCGGCTGAGGCGGTATAGACCACCACATCAGGCTTAGCAGCCAGAACCGAAGCGGCGTCACGGCTTGCGACAACACCAGTCGCCGGCACACCCGCCAGTTCACCGGCGTCGCGCCCTTCTTTGGCTTCACTGGAAACGATCACACCACTCAGGGTCAGTTCCGCATGCCCCAGCACCGCACGAATGGCCGGTCGGCCGACATTTCCCGTACCCCAGACTGCAACCTTCATTAAGACCTCCAGCGATCTTTCAACAAAATTTGTGGCTACCGATCATAAGGTCACGGGCAGTAAGCGGACATTACAGCCGGTACAGACAATCGCCAGAGGGCTACCACTGACTGAAACTGGACTGCACGCCAATACCCAGCACCAGGTCGTCGCCCAGATCGGCTTCAAACTCTGTCTCACTGCGATACATCACATGAAAGGGAAAACTGAAGCGACCGCGTCGATAGGTCAGTGTAATGCGGGAGACGTCGTGATCGACCCGTAACAAATCGCGATCGTAACGGTAGTAATCCATGCCGGCATCCAACCTGAACGAGGCTTTGTTATCGCCCGGCGTACTGGACATCGGGATCAGCTCTGCGCCCACAGACCAGCCATAGCGACGATAATCACCACCATCCAGCCGGAAGACATCGTCCCCATCGACCAACTGCTGCTGCACCAGGGTCGGCAGCAGTGCGCTGGTCGACGAGTTCGTCTCCGGTAAATCCACACGAATATCTGCCAGCTCGCCGTGCTCATAATACAGGGCCATTCCCAGGCCATAGCGCATGGCGAAACTTTGCAGCATATCCTGCATGGCTTCCGGGCAGCGGGTGCCGCTCAGGTCGTTGTCACAACGCGACGTCCAGCGCAGAAAATTCACGTTATTGAACAATCCCGAGCTGAACTTGAGCTTGTAAATTCGACGGTCCGCGCCGACCAGTTCATCCCGGTGCAGGCGGCGATACCCCATAATCCATTGCGGCTGATGGTGTACAAGGCGCCAGAAGTTATTCAGGCCACCACGGGCGATGCCGGCCTTTTCCTGCTCTCGCGCCTGTTGATAGTGAAAATAGACGCAGTCCGTCGTCGCAATATCCGCTGACGAGAAGCCGGAATCATTGGCCAGCCACATGGCCGCATTCTGGAAACGCCTGCTCGGCAAATCCTGACCGCGCGGCGTACTGCCGGCCATCATCTGCCAGGCAAGGCGGGATTGCTCCAGACCGTGATCTCGCGGGTCACGCCCGAACCACCGCCCCAACAACGCCACGTCGGCGCTGAGGTAGTAATCATCGCCGAGAGCGAGGCGCTGCGCCTGCTCGCGAAACGAGGCCAACTGACCACGCTCCAGTAGTGTTGCCTCCAATACAGGGTTCAACTCTGCGTCCGGGTTGCTGTACCCGCCGAGCTTGACCTTCAAACCCATGAAGCGTGGCAAGGCCACGGACAGGCCAAGTGTTTGCGGCTCATTCAAGCCCGCATTGGCTTCCAGCAGCGACGGCACCAGCGTATTGACAAAATCGTCAGCGACACCGGCAAGCGCGGGCAAGGACGAGGTCGTCACAACTTCCGTCACCCGCGCCAAGCCAAATTCTACTTGCTGCGCCAGCAAATCACCTGCGGGCGCAAACTGCTCCCTGGCTGTGGCAACCCGGGGATCAGAGCGCTCTGCACCCGCGATTGTCACCGTCGTGCTATCTGCTGTTCTGAGGCAATTCCGTCG
>JBFHCW010000042.1:0-13047 GCA_041585035.1 Litorivivens sp. | reverse complement strand
TCGCCACAGGTCGCCCGCTGTGCGCTCCTGAAAATTGTAGTAGTGACTCATCTTTTTCAGTTTGGCGTAGATATCGTGGGGGTTCTCATCCGACCAGTCCGACAAAAGAACCACGTAATCCCGATCACATTCCACGGGGTCGGGCTCTTTCGGATCAATCACGATAGCGCCGTATAAGCCGGTCTGCTCCTGAAACCCCGAGTGGGAGTGGTACCAGTAGGTACCGCTTTGATTGACATCAAATTCGTAGTGGTAGGTTTCGCCCGGCTTTATACCGGCAAAACTCAAACCGGGTACACCGTCCATATCAGTCGGTAAAATCATGCCGTGCCAGTGAATGGAGCTGTCGTGGGCCAGGTGGTTAGTAACATTCAATCGAACCCGGTCCCCTTCTTTCCAGCGCAAAATGGGGGCCGGCAGGCTGCCGTTGACCGTGGTAGCTGTGCGCTCGGCGCCGGTGAAGTTTACTGACTGATAGCCTATAGAAAGATCAAACTGCTTGCCTTTGAGTACGGTTGGCCGCGGGTTGGCCAGCACACGGCCACTTTGAAAACCGACACCCGCGAGCGCGGCACCGGCAGCCACACCGGTGACAAACCGGCGGCGTGAGAGTTGATTAAACACGATGTATTCCTTCTTTCTGAAACGGTTGAAATTCGCGAAATGCGCAAACGACGGGCGTACTAACCCCGTGTCAGACGAAGATCGGGGGCTTCAGAAAGGAAAAGCTGGGAGCGAGGGGTGCGTTGCGGGTGTAGCGATCCGGCAAGGCTCGATGGGGAATCACCGAGCCAAACACTGACCTTGTGGGAAGAGTGCTACTGCAGCCACCGACGCAACACTCGCAGTCGAAGGTGCAGCAGTCGGCAGTTTCTGCGCCGGCGCTCATATGACTGCTGTGGCTCATATCGACCGGCATTGCAGTGTCATTCGTCGTGTCTGCGTGACAACCTTCACCCATTTCCGTAGCCACCGGCGCATGGCTGGTATGGATAATTGCCGCCACAACCACCCCACTCTGCTGTAGCAGGGCGAACGCGATCAGAAGGCAGGCTATCCAGTGTCGTTTCATGGGTGCTCGATACAGTCTCACATTAACCGACTTTTTCCAGTAGAACGCGCCGGGCCCTTGGGGGTCAAGCGCTTTCCAGCCATTGTACCAAAGGCAACAGGGCATAGGCAGCGAACAGCGAGGCGACAAATAACCCCGCACTCAGGGCCAGTATCCCTTTTTGCAGACGAACCGTGCGCTGCTGCGATAAATTGCAGGCGCCGGCGCGGTAGAGCCGCAGATGGGCATAGACCAGTACCACGGCGGTCACCGCAAAGGTAACTTCCTTGTATTGGGACAGCGTAATCAACACGGGAAAGGCCGACACGGTTGAGGCAACCGCACCGCCCAGACCAAAAGCCACCAATGCGATGGGCAAGGCACAGCAGGTTGTGCCCAGCAGCGCAAGCAGCAGACTGCTGGCGGTGGAACCGCTCGTCACGTTCATGGCGAGGCTTCCACCAGCATATTTCTCAGGGTGAAACCGGCGTCATTGACCATTTCAGCCAGCTCGCGCTCGCGCTGTTCACGCTCGGCCTGAAACACCACCAGCCCTTTGTCCAGCTCGATCACAATACTGTCTGGTTGAACGCCATCCAGCGCCTTGATTTTCTTTTCAATGCCGTAGGCACAATAGGGGCAGGCCAGGCCATCAACCCGCAGGGTATAGCGCTCGGCAAACGCCGCTGACGCCAGCAGCAATGACAATAAGCAGATTTTCAGCAAGACTCTCATAAAACATTCTCGTTGCGCCGGTTCATTGGGTCACACGTAAGGCGCTGTGCTACAGATGCCATTCCAGTTCTACTAAGGCCCGGTAGTCGTCCTGGGACTCGTTACCGCGTAGATCGTCGGCTATCGGGAGTTGGACACCGGTTTTCACCGCAAAATTCCGATAGGTCCACATTAAACCCGGCGAAAGAAACCACTGATCCCCGCCTAGCTTTGCCGTTCCGCGGTTGGTAGCTTCGCGACGCTCGCCATTCAACTCCAGCATCCAGACCCAGTCCGGCTCAAGATAGGCCGTAGGTTCGAAGCGGATACCGATGACCGCATCAAGCCGCCACAGGTCGGGGCGTTCCAGCCCGCCTTGGTCGGCATTGCTGCGGTGCCGCAGTGACACCCAGCGGTACCATTTGCGACCCTCGTCACCATAGGTCAGTCCGGCAAGGTAATCGGTGCCCGGTTGCGCGTTGTCAGCATCGTGAAGCACGGCTTTCAACAGCACCGCTGCTGATTGCTGACGGGCAAAGGTATCCTTGCGCCAAAATCGGTATTTGGTGGTCAGTGCGGTTGACCCCCGTTCGGTTCTGCGGGTGCTGCCTTCGCGCAAACTGTAGGGGACCTCCACACCGACAACCCAGTCGCCGGTCAGCCCATACTTTACCGCCAGCTCGGCTTCCTGGTGCCGTTTGTCGCCCTGCTCTGCCTGATGAAAACCCGCGTGCAGTTCAACCCCGCCTTGAAATAAGGTGTGGGGGCCCAGCCCAAATACCGGATCGTGCGCCCAACCCATGTCAGGCAGCAGCGCCGGGAGCCAGAGCGCTGGTACACTTAAAAAGCGCAACCTCCCTTGAAATGACCTCATAACCCTCACCCTGTTTCAATAACGTAAAGCTAAACCCTGGAGTAAGGTCAAGATCAACACCTGATGCCAGCTCAGAACCTTACTCAGGACTTTTATTCAGAACAACGCGGCTGCCCCCGTGTTAATGGCAGGCTTTGCCATGCCGCCGGAATCGCCAATAGTTGTAGGGCCAGGCCAGCAGGCTCGGGCCGATTGACCACCAGGTGAGAGCTGCCTTTCCAGAATACGCGGTGTCGCGCCCAGGTAAAGGCGTTCAATAACAGCACGACCAGCGCAAAGAGCGGCAGCAGTGTATTGATAAAAAGGCCTTCGTACTGGGAGAGAAAACCCAGCCCCAATGTCGCACCCAGCGCGCCCAATGCCGGAAAACAGCCCGCGCAACCCAAGGCACTGACAACCACACCCAGACTGCCCAACTTTTCAAATACCCTGGTAAAGATCATAGTGATACCCGCGTGTAACCCTGACTCACGGTAAACCCTGTAGCTGCTTCAGAGTCAAAATTTCTCCCGATAGCACAGTACATACAGTGCGGGAAATACCAGCATTACGGTAAGCAACGACGTTAACGTCCCCCCGACCATCGGCGCGGCGATACGCTTCATGACATCGGCACCTGTACCATCGCTCACCATCACCGGTATCAACGAAAACAGCAAAGTCAGCCCCGTCATCAACATCGGGCGAATCCGCAGAGAAGCAGATTCCACAATGTTTTGATTGCTCTGCTGCGCTGTGCCCCGGTCGAGGTAGTGCAACATGAGCAGCCCAAGCTCCGCAGCCAAGCCCGCCATGGCAATAATGCCCACCCAAACCGCGACACTCAATTTGTAATCAAGTATGAACAGAAGCCAGAAGGCCCCGGTGAGACCGAAGGGAACCGCGCTCATTACAAACAGGGCGTCCTTAAAACTCGACCTGTGCATGTATAACAGCAGCAAAACGATGGCGAGTGTGGCAGGCACCATCCACTGCAGTCGCGCCTTGGCGCGCTCGAAGTACTTGTACTGGCCCGCCCACTCCAGCGCGTATCCTGCGGGCAAGTTAATCCGGTCTGCCACCACGGCTTTGGCATCTTGCACATAGTCTGCCACTCCAATACCGGGTTGCACATCGACGAATACCAGCCCCACCAGCTGGCCATTTTCATTGCGAATCATCGGAGCCCCGGTGCGAAAACGCAGTTCAGCCACTTCGCTGATCGGCACTTGCTGCCCACCGGGTGTTGCAACAAGCAGCCGCTCAAGTTCATTCAGGTTCTGGCGATAGTCTCGCGCGTAGCGCATATTCACGGCGTAGCGCTCGCGCCCTTCTACGGTCTCTGTCAGCGGCATGCCGCCGGCCGCGAGGGTGAGGGTATTCTGTATGTCCTGCACCGTCAGGCCGTAGCGTGCGGCGGCCATCCGGTCGATATCAAAATCGAGAAAGTAGCCGCCGGTCAGCCGTTCGGCGAAGGCACTGCGGGTATTGGCGGCGGTTCGGGCGTCCTCCTGCAATGCTTTCTCTATCGCCGTGGCTTGTTCTTCAATGGTTGCCAGATCGTCACCGAATACCTTGATGCCCAGGGTGCTGCGAATACCGGTGGCGAGCATTTCGGTGCGGGTTTGAATGGGCATCCACCAGATATTGGGCATGCCGGGGTAGCGCAGTTTTTCGTCCATCTCGGCGATCAGCCCATCCCAAGTGAGCCCGGGGCGCCACTCGGACTTTGGCTTGAGGGTGACCACCGTCTCCACCATCGACAAAGGCGCCGGATCGGTGGCGCTGTCGGATCGGCCGACTTTGCCAAACACCCGCTCGACTTCCGGAAAACTCGCCAAGGCCTTGTCCATGCTCTGCAATACCCGCCCCGCTTCACTGATCGACATACCCGGCAACGCCGTGGGCATATACAAAATGCTGCCTTCATTGAGCGGTGGCATAAATTCATTGCCCAGCTGCCGGGCCACAGGCACGGTAGCTAGCAGGGCTATAACGGCCACGGCGATGGTAATTCGCCCATGGCGCACGGCGATCCCGATTAGCGGCGTAAGCGCTCTTCGCAGGCGAACTTCCACGGGATTTTCCCGCAGGGGTTTATTCCCGCGCAGTAATAACACCGCCAAGGCCGGTATCAAGGTGACCGACAGAATTGCCGCAAAGGCCATGCTGTAGGTTTTGGTAAATGCCAGGGGTTGAAACAATCGTCCTTCGGTGGCCTGCAGGCTGAACACCGGCAAAAAAGATACGGTGATGATAAGCAGGGAAAAGAAAATGCTCGGGCCTACATCCTGCAAGGCGCCGATCAGTAATTCTTTTCGGTCGGCTTTGTCGTCAGCGTCACGCAGTTTTCGATGTACGTTGTCCATCATTACCACGGCGGCGTCCACCATGGCGCCGATCGCAACGGCAATCCCCCCGAGCGACATGATATTGGCAGTTAGCCCTTGCGCGGCCATCGGGATAAAGGCCAGTAGGATGGCAATCGGCAGCGTGATACAGGCCACCAGTGCGGAGCGCACATGCAGCAAAAAGGCGATGATCACCAGCGATACCACCAGCATTTCTTCCAGCAGGGTGAACCTCAGGGTATCAATGGCGCGTCGAATTAAAGTTGACCGGTCGTAGGTGGTCACTATTTCCATGCCCTCAGGCAGCGACGATTCCAGCTCCGCCAGACGCGCTTTAACCCGATCAATTACTGCTAAGGCGTTTTCACCGTAGCGCATCACCACAATGCCGCCGACCACCTGCCCCTCGCCATCCAGCTCAGCCAGGCCGCGCTGCATGGCAGGCCCGAGCGTGATGTCGGCCACCTGCTTGAGTAATATCGGCACCTGTTTGTTATCGAGGCCGATAACGACGTTCTCAAGATCCTCCCGGCTTTTTAGATAACCCCGCCCGCGAATAAAGTGTTCATGCCCGGCAATTTCCAGCACGCGCCCGCCCGCATCCTGATTGGATTGGCGCACCGCATCAGCCACTTTTTTCAGGCTGATATTGGCTGCGGCCAAACGGTGCGGATCGAGGTGGATCTGGTACTCCTTGAGAAAGCCGCCCACCGTGGCAACTTCAGCAACACCGTCAAGACTGCTAAGCCAGTAGCGCAATTTGAATTCCTGAAAACTGCGCAGGTCCGCGAGACTGTGCTGGCTGCTGCGATCGACCAGCGCGTATTGATAGACCCAGCCGACGCCCGTAGCGTCGGGGCCAAGCGTGGGTTGAACGCCTTCCGGCAATTCACTGCCCAAGGTGCTTAAATATTCCAGCACCCGCGATCGGGCCCAGTAGATATCAGTGTCATCTTTAAAAATAACGTAGACGAAACTGCTGCCAAAAAAACTCTGCCCTCGAACTGACTGTACGCCGGGGACGGATAACAATGCGCTGGTTAGCGGATAGGTGATCTGGTCTTCCACCAGATCAGGGCTACGACCTGACCAGTCGGTCTGGATAATGACCTGAACATCTGACAGATCGGGTATGGCGTCCAGTGGTGTTTGAGACAAACTGCGCCAACCGAAGACCGCCGCAAAGGCAACCAGCAGGATGGTCAGTCCGGCGTGTTCGGCGCAGAAGCGAATAAGACGAGCTACTGGACTGGTCACCATGCGTCACCCCCCAGCTTCAGTTTGCTTTCAGCAGCGACTAAGAACACACCGGAGGTAACAATGCGCTCGCCTTCTTTCAGGCCTTTGCGGATAACAATATGTTGGCCATCGTTGTAGCCGGTTTCCACTTTTACCGGTTGCAGTTTCCCTTCGCCCAGATCCTTGAACACAATGCGTCTGTCCCCGGCAACAACTACTGCATCCAGTGGTACGAGCAACTGCTCACCCAAGCGTTTATACAACCACACATCGGCGAACTGCCCGGGCATAAAGGATGCGTCCGGGTTTTGCAGGCTCAGCCTCACCCGCGCACTGCGCGCTGCCCCACTGACAAAGGGGCTGATCAGGTCAACGCTGGTTTCTTTCTCAACACCGCTATTGGGAAGCTTTACCCGCGCAGACAGACCCTCCTGCAATAAGGGAATATCCCGCTCATAGGCATAGGCTTCCACCCAGACTTGATCAATGGATGCAGTTTGTAGAACGCTTTGACCGCGCTGCACGGCGGCGCCTTCAATTAATTGACTGCTGACGATCACCAGCGGCTGCGGCGCTAGTATCGAAATGTGCGATTGAGCGCCCTTGCGCTCTATGGTTTGAATCTGCTCCGGCAGCAATCCCGCCAGCCGCAGGCGTTCGCGGGACGCCTGCAAGGTCGGACTATTTGCTGTTGGGTTGCGTCTGTAGCTTTGATAGTGCGCTTCCTGCAAGGCAAACAGCTCCGGGCTGTAAAGGGAAAAAAGTGCTTCGCCTTGGTTGAAGCGCTGCCCCGACTCCAGGGCACGTACCTCGCTGACCCAACCGCCGTATTGCAGATTGATCGCCTTTACCCGGCTCTGATCAAATGCGATTTTCCCCTGCAATCGCAAAGGAAAGTGAAAGGGCTTGCGCACCACCTCACCGGTTTTTATGCCAACGCTCTGACGGCGGTCTTCATCCACCCGAATGGTGCCGCTGCTCTGCTCCTCACGTGTCACCGGCACCAGATCCATACCGCAGATCGGGCAGGTTCCGGGCGTGGCAGATTTCACCGAGGGGTGCATGGAACAGGTGTGGTAGGCGATTTCGCCTGCAGCCGGGGCGCTGACCAGGGTCAGCCCCTTGCGACCGGTCGCCATATCAAACACTAAGTCGACATGCTGATTCTGACCGCTTTCATCCTCCCAGGCGATATCCACCGCCAGCGGCCATTCACCTTTCATCGGCAGATCAAAAGTGCCTTTATAGCGCCCTTCGCCTGCGGCCTGCATATTAGCCGCGCTGCGCATTGCCGGCATACTGCCCATGGCGGGCATTTCCGCGACGGCCCGCACCGTAGCGTTGTTTAATGGCGTGCCTTGCTGATCCTTCACGTGAATAAGCAGTGTGTTTTCGCCGACCGTTGGCGGATCGTTTTGCAGGATAACCTGCACTTGCAACTGGCCGGCTTGAATGAGCTCGGTCGCGGAAACCGTATTCGTTTCGTTGCCATCCTTTAAATCGCAGCCCGCCAATACCAACAAAAACACCCAAAAGAACATCAGGTAAACCGGTTTCATTGCGTAAACTCCTTAGGTGGAACTTGCTCACCCTGCAGATCTTCGAGAAACACCAGCCCGGCGGCCGCAATAAATTCGGCTCGACTCAAACGCAGGTCGCGTTGTGCAGCGTGATGGCGTTTGCGGGTTTCCAGATTTTCCTGTTGGGCAATCAGCAGACTTTGAAAATCAATCGCGCCGGTGCGAAAGTCCGCCAAGCTTGCTTCCAGCTGCTCACTGGCCATCGGCAGCAGTTCTTTTTCATACAGCGCCCCCCGCTCAAAATGCTCCTGCCAACTCAAGAAGCTGCGCTGCAGTGTGCTTTCAAGTTGCAACAGACTGTCCCGCTGCTGCCACCTCAGCGCATTCGCTTGTGCGGAGAGGCTGTCTTCGCGAGCCCTGCGTTTGCCAAAATCCAGCGGCAGGTTCATACCAACACCTACCATCAATCGCTTGTCTTCGTTGTCCCAGAGGGTGTTGTAGCGGGCCATCAGCGTCACATCCGGTAAGCGATCTTTCTTTTCCTGGGCCAGACGATCGGAAACTTCTGACTGGTTTGCGCGCAGGGTTTCTATCGCTGGGTGTTGTTGCAGCCGGGCGAGGCTGGCGTTCAGATAGCTTAGCTCTGGGTTCATTAACGCCAGACCAGTACTGGCCTTTTCGACACCGTTAGCCACACCGGTCGCAGACGCGAGGATAATTTCATTGCGTTGCGTCAGCTTGCGCAGGTCGGCAGTGTCTTGTTTCAGGCTCAGCAGCTGTTGCTGCGCCCGGAGCAACGCTGAACGAGCGGTGCTGCCGCTGCGATACCCGGCCCGCAGCTGCTCGACAATTTGCTCGAGCACCGCAACATGCTCATTGCTTAGCGCCAGCGTGGAGCGGGAATGCAGCCACTGGGCATAGGCCTGTCGTACACGCAGGGCAATGTGGATGCGCTCACGATCAAGTTCTGCGTGGCCTTTGCGAACCTGGGCTTTTGCCAGCGAGCTATTGAGCGCCAGCTCCCCCGGCCAGGGCAGCGCCTGCGACAGTTCTATCTGATAGCCTTCATCAACCTGGTCAGAGGAATACGTTTCCGGCGCGATACCGAAGCTCAACCGAGGCTCGGCGAATCGCCCAGCAGCCTTCACGCTTTGACTGTGGGCATTCAGCCGGTTTTGCTGCGCCTGTATAACGGGCGCACAGGTTAGCGCCAGGGAAACCAGTTCGCGTTCATTGACTGGAACGGGCTTTGCGCACTCCGCGCCTGATGACTCGTTCGCATGGAGCTGCGGCGCAATGCTGGCAAGCCCGACTAGCAGCCAGCAATAATATAGTTTCAGTTTCATTTTTCTCACCCATTGCATCAATCAGCGCGTTAAACGCACGTGCGAACAACCTGGCTGCGAAAGTGCAGCCCTGTGGCGAGAAGGGTTTAAATGCGAAGGCGGAGTGTAGAGAGGTAGGTTGTGCGTCCCGTTCGAGCGAGCGCGTGGTCAATGTAATATGAGGCTGTTACAGCGGTTGGAGCAACCGACGGATAAAAATCGAAGGAAGCTGCGGTAGGAGGTAATTTAAGTAGCGGCTGTATGTCCAGAAACAACACATCGTGCTGATCTTCCGGATCACTGCCCGTGAGCTGCAACTGAACACCAAAGTCGCAGCAGCCGCCCTGCGTCGATGGCATGGAGTCCATCGCATCACCGTCACAACAGCAATGCTCCATCGCCCCGCTCATGCTCTCATCGAGCTGACAGGCGAACACACCCTGCGCCTGAACCGCGAGGCTCAGCAGGAGGGCAACCACCAGCGCAATGCGGCGGTCAATTCTTGGCAAGGACAGTTCAATCATTCAAGACAATCTATCTTCTAGACTTCTTACAGTAAACCCTTGAGTCGCAAAAGGGTCAATCTTCGAACCCTGCCGACTTATATTCATTAAAACGCGTCGAAGTTGTAAAACGTCAGCTTATTCTATATAACTATTTTAATTAAATCAGTATGTTACTAATTCTATGAAAGTCTTGTGCTTAATATGTCAACACACCCGTCATACCGATTTTCTCCCCGTTCAAAGTGATCCGTTAAATTTCCTTTGTGTTGCGGGGGCTCCACATAAGTCAGAGAAGCATTTTTAAAGCTATTCAATCCCGGGAAAATCGCCTGTTAAATTTGCATCGTAGACGTCGCCCGCGCTATCCATTAATACAAAGAGCGTTTTATCGGACTCGGGGTTTGATACTTGCAGGATAAAATAGCCGTCTCGCTTTGTGACTACCTGGCTTTCAGCTGCGCCGACCGTGGCCCAGGACTCGCTCAATTTGCCAAAACCGAGCTGCGGGTCTTTACCTGCAAAATGATGGGCAACCGATACGGCGACTGCTTTTGCCTTTTCATCAGAAATGGGAGCACCATGACTCCCGTGGGCAAAGACCTGCGCACTGAAGATCAGGGACGCCAGTAAACCGAAAATACGTAAAGTCATGTGAAGCCTCTATATTTAGTTAGTGATGGGTATGATAACTACCGTCATTGTGACGATGGCCGTCCTGTTCAATTTTCGGTGCAGGTGCAGGTGCAGGTGCAGGTGCAGGTGCAGGTGCAGGTGCAGGTGCAGGTGCAGGTGCGGACAAAGGATCCGATGGTAATTCCAGGCGACGTTGATAACCCTCCAGGGCTTTAGCGTCGGCGTCTTCATGCACGTGGCTGTGATCATCCCGGCTGATCGGGAAATCCTCGCTGTAGACGGTATGCTGATAGCCGTGAAGCTGATGAATCAACAGCAACGCCCCCAGCGCGACCAGCGCACTGTTGGTGATGCGGCTGATTGGATCGAAAAAGCGGCTGCGACGGATGGCCGCCAGCACGACCAGCATGACCGCCAATGCTGCAATCTGGCCTAGTTCCACGCCCACATTAAAGGCCAGTATCTTCATCACGACACTGCCCTCCCCCATGGGTAATTGTTGCAAACGCGTGGACAAACCAAAGCCGTGAATCAGGCCAAACGCGAACACCATAAACAGCAGGTTCGGTGAATTCACCCGCCACAAACGATGGAAACCTCCGAGGTTTTCAAACCCCTTGTACACGACCGTGAGTGCGATAACTGCGTCGATCAGGTAGTAGTTCGCCTGAATACCGTAGAGAGTCGCGAAAACAAGGGTTATCGAATGCCCAATGGTAAAGGCCGTGATGAATTTGACGATGTCCAGAAAGTGGCGCAGAAAGAACACCACGCCAAGCAAAAACAGCAAGTGGTCGTAGCCACTGAGCATATGGGTCGCGCCGAGACTGACGAAATCACCGAGGCCTGCGTCGAGAATGCGCTGCTTGTCGGCCTCCGACATGCCGTGCGCAATGGCTTGGCTGCTGATAAGTGCGCTGGTAAGTAAGGCGATGGCCGCGGCAATCACTGGCCGCAATCGATGGGAAGAAAACATATTGATCAATCCTTATGCAAAATTCGGTACAAGGCTGGCAGCGCAAACAGTGTCAGCAGAGTTGAAAAAATAATTTCGCCTATCACAAACCCGCTACGTCTTTGGCTCTAAAGACCATCGGCAAGGTAAGTACAACCACAAAAATAGGTAACAGCTGTCGTATGCTCATAGGTATCGGCTGATCTCTTTGATCTCGACCATTTTTGTCTTCAGTTCGGCCGCGGTAGCGTTTTCTGCGGTAAGACAGCCTTCAATGTGATCGCGCACGAACTCGCTTTTGGCGTTACCCACAGCGTTGTAGACAGCCTGAAGCTGACGGGATACCTCGACGCAGGGAGTGCCCTCTTCAATCATTGCAATGATTTTAGCCAGATGCCCATTGGCACGCTTCAGGCGGTTAACGATCTGAGGATGGGACTCATGTACGTGGGCCATGCAGACGCTCCAGTGCAATTTATTGTCGCGGAGTATCCCATGGGGGGGGATGGGTTTGTCAATGGGCGCAGTGCCAGATTCCAAACAGCAACAGGAATTGTCAGCGGATCATTTACTGGACCTGACGATGTGTACGGTGCCCCACTTCGGGGTCTCTGAGTAGGACGGGGTGAATAAAGATCTGCTATCCAAAGCTAATAACAAGCTCCTCTTGGTCTAGTCAGCGCGATTATTATCAGGGTGGGCTTGGGCAAAGGCCGTAAGCTGATTGCAGCGATCCGCAATACTTTGTAGCGTCGGCCAATTGTCGCCAGAGATATCAAACCGTTCAGCGTTATAGAGCTGAGGTACCAGGCAGCAATCCGCGATTGTAGGCTTATCTCCCAGGCAGTACTCACCAGCAGTTCCTTTTACACGTTGTTCAAGAGCCGAAAGCCCTTCACTGACCCAGTGCCGATACCACTGGAGTTTCGCTTCTTCATCCACACTCAGCGTATCTTTCAAGTAGCCCAGTACCCGCAAGTTACACAGTGGGTGAATGTCACAAACAATCGTCAACGCAATTTGGCGCGCCAGCGCCCGATCCGCAGGAGAATCCGGGAGCAAGCTTACCTCAGGGTAGGTTTCCTCAAGAAATTCAAGTATTGCCAGTGATTGGCTGATGCAAACGCCATCGTCTTCCCATACCGGCACTAAGCCCTGTGCATTGATACCAAGAAATTCCGTACTGCGTTGTGCGCCATCAATTAACGATACATGTTGGGTTTTGTAGGGTACGCCTTTCAGATTTAATGCGATCCGGACCCGGTAGGCTGCTGATGAACGCCAATAGCCATACAGTACTTTTGACATATCAATCTCCTATGAAGCCTTGAGCTTTCTATGTTCGTTACTCATGGCCTTTAGTAGCCGCTCGATAACCATGCCGGGCTGATCCTCAAGCTTCCTGAAGCTTTCAAGCTCGGCCATCAGTGTGGCAGCCAACGGATGGTCGCACCCTAGCATGCAGAGTAATTCAGCACGCGCCAGCCACTCTCTCGGGTATGCTTTCAAATCGTTAAAAAAAGCCTGTAAATCCGATTCGGTAAGCCCGCCTTCCCACTGCCAGGTATTGAGTTGCTGGTAAAGGGCCATTACTCCGGATTCAGACCGCCAGCCTTTATCGGGCGTGCTTTCATGGGACGGCGTGGCATACAGCGGAAATTTTTCCCGATCTGCTGCGCCGCCGAAAACCGAGTGAATTTGATCGCCAATAGCCATGTCATAGCGACCCCATTCGGGATCAAACAGCAACTCTCCCTTAGGACCCAGCACCGTACAGCCAGAAAATGTGAAGAGCACATTGCGATGATTGCGGCGCTCGATCTTTTCCAAAACACCGCGAACAATTATCCCTGATACGAAATCCAGAGAAACGCTTGTGCCCTTCTTGATGCCCTTTTCT
>JBFHCW010000041.1:0-13149 GCA_041585035.1 Litorivivens sp. | reverse complement strand
CCGGATTCCAGTCGCTTGCCCGGCGGCACCAGACTGTTGGCGCCGAGAACCACCTCGTCCTCAATCACAGCTCCGTCCATGACTATACAGCCCATACCAATCAGCACCCGACTGCCAATGTCACAGCCGTGCAGGGTGACGCTGTGGGCCACGGTGACATCGTCGCCGATGGTGAGTGGATAGCCATCCGGATTAAACGGTCCGGCATGGGTGATATGCAAAATCGAGTTGTCCTGAATGCTGGTACGCGCGCCGATGCGGATGCGGTGCATATCGCCACGAATGGTGGTGTTGGGCCATACCGAGCTGTCTTCGCCCAGCGTCACATCACCAATGACCACCGCGCTGGGATCGATAAACACGCCTTTGGCGAGTTTCGGTGTGTGACCTTCGAAGCTTCGAATGTAGTCATCTGCCTGATAGCTCATGGGGCTTCCTGTATTGCATGGGAATGCTGCCATCTTAAAGGAATTCACGTCGTCTCGCGTTACAATGGTTCTTTTACCCCAACCACGACGAGGGCTTTATGTCGCTGTGTGAACTGCCGGATTTTTCCACCCTGGAGCTGGACAAAGTGCCGGCCCAGCTCGACAACCTGCTCGACGAGGCGCGGGCCGACATCGCGGCGCTGGAGACAGGTCAGCCGGTGCAACTGCTGGTGGGTTTGGAGGCCATTGACGACCGGATTGAAAAATTCTGGTCGGTGATCAGTCACCTCAACGGCGTGATGAACAGCCCGGAGCTGCGGGAGATTTACGCCCAGTGTCAGCCCAAACTGACCGCCTACAGCAATGAGGTGGGACAGAACCGGGCGCTCTATGAGCAGGCTCAGGGACTGGCGGACAGCGATGTTGCCCTGTCGCCGGAACAGCGCAAGGCCTTGACCAACCTGCTGCGCGATTTCCGTCTGGCCGGGGTGGCGCTCGAGGGTGAGGCGAAAGAACGCTTCAAGGCCATCAAGTTGCGCCTGAGCGAACTCTCTACCGAATTTCAAAACCAGTTGCTGGACGCGACTCAGGGCTGGTTCAAACACGTAACCGACAAAAGCGAGCTGGCCGGTGTGCCGGACTCTGCCCTTGAGGGCTACGGGGATGCGGCTAAGGCAAGGGATCTGGACGGCTACTGCATTTCGCTCGACGTGCCGGCCTATCTGCCGATAATGCAGTACGCCGAAAACCGCGAGCTGCGCCGGGAAATGTACGAGGCCTATACCACCCGCGCCTCGGATCAGGGTCCCAAAGCCGGGGAATGGGACAATGGCCCGGTGATGGTGGAGATCCTGCAACTGCGCGCCGAGCTGGCCGACATTCTGGGCTACGCCAATTACGCGGAGGTTTCGCTGGCGCCGAAAATGGCGGAGAGCCCGGATCAGGTTATCGCGTTTCTGCGCGAGCTGGCGGAGAAAAGTTTGCCCCGTGCCCGCGCCGAATTCGATGAGCTGAAAAACTTCGCGGCAAGCAAGGGCTGCGACAATCTGCAGGCCTGGGATGTGCCCTTCTATAGCGAGCAATTGCGCACCGAGCGCTATGCCATTTCCCAGGAAGAGCTGAAGCCCTACTTTCCGGTGGATACGGTGCAGGACGGTCTGTTCAAGGTGGTCGGTCAATTGTTTGGCATTAGCTTTGAGCGCGACTCGACAGCAGCGTTATGGCATGAAGATGCCCGCTGCTATCGACTGCAGCGCGACGGCGAGCACATTGCGACTGTGTACACGGATCTGTTTGCCCGGGCCAACAAGCGCGGTGGTGCCTGGATGGCCGATTTTTGCGGGCGCCGCGAAGTCGAGGGTGAGGTGCGTTTGCCGGTGGCTTTTGTGACCTGCAATTTTCCGCCGCCCACCAGCAGCCGCCCTTCCCTGCTCACGCACAACGATGTGACCACCCTCTTCCACGAGTTCGGCCATGCTCTGCATCACATGCTGACCGAGGTCAACGTGCTGGCCGTATCGGGAATCAATGGCGTGGCCTGGGATGCGGTGGAGCTACCCAGTCAGCTCTTGGAAAACTGGTGCTGGCAACCCGAGGTGGTGCCAATGATTTCGAGTCACTACGAATCCGGTGAGGCTTTGCCCGAGGCCATGCTGCAGAAATTGCTGGCGGCAAAAAATTTCCAGTCGGGCATGCAAATGGTGCGTCAGATTGAATTTTCCCTGTTCGACATGCTGCTCCACGTCGAGGCTCCGCCGAAAGAGGTTGCTGATATTCAGTCGAAAATCGATGCGGTGCGCGCCGAGGTGGCGGTTTATCCGGTGCCCGCTATAAATCGCTTCCAGCACGGCTTTGCCCACATTTTTGGCGGTGGTTATGCGGCGGGTTACTACAGCTACAAGTGGGCCGAGCTGTTATCGGCCGATGTTTTTTCCCGTTTTGCCGAAGAAGGCGTCATGAGTCGTGAGCTGGGACAGGAGTTTGTCGACAAGCTGTTGTCGCGCGGCGGCGCCGAAGATCCGATGACCCTGTTCCGGGATTTTCGCGGGCGCGAGCCCCAGCTGGAGCCGCTGTTGCGCGATGCCGGAATACTGGAGGATGCCGCATGAGTAGCCAGTATGGGCCGCGCCGTTTTATCGCCGGCGCGGTTTGCCCGAAATGTGCAGAAATGGATAAGACCGTGATGTACCGGGTCAACGACAACGAACAGGTGCGCGAATGTGTGCGCTGCGGTTTCAAGGAGACCATTCGCGACGAAATGACGGCGGAAGAAGTGCAGACCCGGGTCAATCAACCGCGAGTGGGCGAAAAGCCGCTGCCGCACGAAGATGAGGTGCAAGTGGTGAATCTGCTCGATCCTAAAGACGGTCGTTCGCGGCGGGACCACTGAGCGGTTGTAAGTGCGATGGCCGGAAGTACTACAGCGCCAGAAAACCCGTCATCAGCAAGCCAATTGTGGCGACTAAACCCACCCCAAAACTGATGCTGCGCGCCAGTCGCAGATCTGCGTAGTAGCACAGCATATGGCCGGCGCGGGCGGCGACAAAGACCAGCATCAAAGGGTTCACCCAGTCCGGGTCGGCGTTGACAAGAAAGCAGAAGGCGGCAATCAGCAACAGCGTGGGCAGGTTTTCATTGCTGTTGCCGTGCGCGCGCGCCGCACGAAACAGGAAGTCCTCTGGACCGCTATTGATCGGATGGCCCGGCGGATGACCCCGCCGTATGCCGGTGAAATCCAGTACCAGTATTTGCACCAACATCAACAGTGCCAGTATCCCCAAAGAGCTGACTGCCAGCGCGTAATTGAACATCACGTTTTCCATTGAGGTCTCCTTTGGACCACCGCGTATTTTAGTGTGTGCAGCACGCTGACATCTCCGACGCGGGCTTTTCGAGGAGCGATGGCTGCATTCATGGCCTGAGTCGCTATACTGAGAGTGGGCATGAATTTATGGCACAGTTGAGTGAGGTTGTCATGGTGCGCGGCGTATTGCTTGATATCAGTGGTGTGCTCTATCAAGACGATGAGCCCTTGCCTGGCGCGGTGATGGCCGTTCAGAAACTGCAGCAGGCGGGTATCGAAACTCGGTTGCTGACCAACACCTCGCGGCGAACCGCCGAAGCCATCTACTACGATCTCAAGCGCATGGGCTTTGCCATCAGCGAACAGCAGCTGTACACAGCGCCGCGCGCCATGCTCGATTACCTGCAACAGCACAATCTGCGCCCCTACTGCCTGATGCACCCCAGCCTGGATCCGGAGTTCGCCCGCCTCAACCACACCGATCCCAACGCGGTGGTGGTGTGCGATGCGGGCGAGCGCTTTGATTACAAGGGCCTGAACAAGGCGTTTCAGGTGTTGATGAATGACGATGCCACGCTGCTGGCCGTTGGCGAGAATCGCTATTTCCGCAGCCGCCGACGTTTGCAGCTCGACGCGGGGCCCTTTGTCAAAGCGCTGGAATACGCCAGCGGCAAACAGGCCGTCGTGCTCGGCAAGCCCGCCCCGGCCTTTTTTGACAGTGCGCTGGCCTCACTCGGTCTGCCGGCAGAGGAGGTGTTGATGATTGGCGACGATGTGGAGGCGGACGTCAACGGCGCACTGAAGGCGGGCTTGCAGGCCTGTCTGGTCAAGACCGGCAAGTACCGGGAAGGCGACGAATCCAGGGCCCCGGATGCTCTGCTTGCCGATGATCTGCTGCAGGCTGTGGAAGAATTTACCGTGACCTCCTGACACTAGGGTCCTAACGACGACCTATTCGGTCATTGACCTAAACGGTGCCTGTCGCCCTATGATGGCCTCTGTTTTCACGAGGAACATCACATGCAGGAAGTCGGCTTTGGAAAACTGGGGTTGCGCGATGCCGGGCTGGCAGCGCTGGCGATACTGGGCTGGTGGCTGTTTTCCCGCCATTCTGCAGGCGCGGGGCCGCTGGCTGACTTCAGTGGCGTGGTGCTGGGAGCGGGGCTGGTATTCTGTGCACACACCGCCCATGAGTGGGGGCATATCCTTGGCGCCTGGCTCGGGCGCAGTGCCATGCGCTCCGGCACTAGCCTCAGCTCTTTTTCCAATTTTATCTACGACTCAAAAAAGAATAATCGCGGCCAGTTCCTGCTGATGTCGATCATGGGTTTTATTCCAACCGGTGTCGCTGTGTGGCTGTATTACACACAGCTGCCCGGTGGAGAGCTTGCCACCGATGTGGCACGCGGTGGGGTGCTGATTCTGGTGGCGCTGGGCGTGTTTCTGGAGTTGCCGCTGGTGATCTGGGCACTGGTGCGAAAGGACCTGCCGCCGGTGGATCGTGGTGCCTAGTGTGGGCAACGCCGGACCACTCGTGGCAAACTTATAAAAAATAATAGCTATCAATGGGGCGCGGCGCCGCCGCGAGCAGCAGGGGTATCGTTGACAGCCTAATTACTGCCCCGCTGAAGAGGTGCTATGAAACTCCTAATCCGCTTGCTGGTGCTGTCGACTTGCGCCTTCTTTCTTGTCGCCTGTAACGACGCCGATTCACGTTCTAACAGTGTTCCGTCACCGGCACTGCCGGGCTCGGGCGATAGCGGTGGCGAAGAGGACGCGCCGCGCTTTTCGCAGGAGATGACACAGGTTGACTTACATACCCGCGCAACGCCCGCCCTGCCCGAGGGCGAAATTGAATTGCTAACCTTATCGACCTTCCCGGATACCGTGTCGGGGGGAGACGTGCTCGTTGCACTGCGCGGCGTGTCAGAAGAGCAGACCCCGCGGCTTGCTCTCAATGGCGACAGCATTGAGCCTGCACTGGAAAAAGATGCCGCCAGCGGTGAGATCCGAGCCTTGATTACCGGGCTGACTCTAGGGACGAATACCCTGACTGCAGCGGTCGGCGAGGGCGAATCGGAGCGGCAGGTCAGCCTGGCGTTAACCAACCACCCGATCACCGGGCCAATTCTCTCTGGTCCCCATCAACACCCCTTTTTCTGTCGTACCGTCGAATCCGGGCTGGGTGAGCCGCTCGACGAAAATTGCAGTATCGAAACGCGCTATCAGTGGTTTTATCGAAGCACGGATCAGCAGTATCGCGAGCTTGATCCGGCGGACACAGACTACCCCGATGATATGCAGATGACGGTTACCAAAGACGGTTCCAGCGTGCCCTTTATTGCGCGCGTGGAATCCGCCACCATCAACCGCGGTATCGCCCGCATTGCGGTGCTGGACGACCCCATCGCGCGCGGTGGTGCTACACCCTTTGAGCCGGCCTGGAACAAGCGGGTTTACTACATTTTTGGTGAGTCCTGCGGTGTGGGCTTCAATCAGGGTAAAAACACGGTGAATTTTGCCTTGGGCGCCCCGCCGGATGTTCCCGCGGCCTTCCAGCAAGGGCTTGAAAATCAGGACCCTGAAGCGATCGAAGGCTTGGTCGACACGGGCAACATTCTGATCAATCTGGTGGGAGGTGCCGAGCGTTTGGGTAAGGGCGATATTGTTGTCCATTCCACCCTGTCGGCGTTTGGAGTTCACTGCAACCCCTTTGTCAGCATGGAAACCACGATGATGCTCAAGGAGCACATCACCGAGCAATACGGTGTGCCGGAACAGTTTATCGGCACTAACGGTTCAGGTGCAGCGCTGCAACAATACAACGCGGCGAACAACGCGCCGGGCTTATTGACCGGTGCCCTGCCCACGGCAACCTTTGCAGATATTGCCAGTACCGCCATGACCGTCACCGATTGCGGTTTGCTGGTGAATTACTTCGATAACAGCAGTTTAGACTGGTCCGATCCGCGAAAGCGGGCCGCCGTTACCGGCCATAACCTGCAAACCTCGCTTAGCCTGGCCGAGATTGACCCGACCGGCCAGGGCGGTGCGCTTAACAATGAAATCTGCAAAAGCTGGATAAGCGCCTTCTTTAATCGGGTGATTCCTACCGAAGGATGCGAAGTGCCGACCGATCAGCGCTATCACCCGCAAACCAACCCACAAGGGGTGCGATGCACGGTGCAGGATGCCAACGTCAACTGGCTGGGTACCCAGGAGCACCCGCAGATTGCTGGCCTGCAGGTAGCGCGCCGGCCACTGGACAACGTGGGCGTGCAGTATGGCCTGCAGGCCTTGCGTGACGGCGTTATCACCGGCGAGGAATTTCTCGACCTGAATCGCAACGTTGGCGGTCTGGATATCGATGGCAACTATGTGTCGCAGCGCCATGCCATGCCTGAGGAACTGGTGAGCCTGATCTACCGCGTTGGCCAGGTGGTGGGCCGCGGTGCCTTGGCAGAGACACCGATACTGGATCTGGCTCCCTACATTGATTTGATCCCGGTGCTGAACATCCACGAATCCGTGCGGCCATTTACCCTGCGCGCCCGCCTTAACGCACGCGCCGGACGCCAGGATACCCAGATTATCTGGCGCGGGGTGCTCACTCAGCCCGACGCTTTTGAAACCATGGATGCCTGGACCGAAGCGATCCGCGCCAACCCCTCCGGTGATCGGGTAAACGATGTCGCCTCCCTGCGGCCACAGGGTCCGGTTGCACCCTACGGCGCGGTGGATTCCTGTGTGTTTGCCACTCTGGGCGGTCAGCTGGAATTGCCGTCTGCCCTGTTGTTGCCGCTCGGCGGTCGAGCGCCGCTTATCCCCGGCCAGAGTGGCGCCAGCGTGCCCCTTGCCGCCAATGTGCCCGAGAACTGGGATGAAACCGGGGCGGCCGCCAGCAATTCGGAGCCCGCGCCCTGCGCTACCTTTATGCCGGTGGTGCAAACCCCGCGAATTGCGGCGGATATGCCGATGTCGGACGATGTACTCAAATGCCAGCTTAAGCCCATTGAGGCTGCTGATTACAACGGCCAGCTCAGTGCTGCCCAGCTCGAGGAGCTCGACAACATCTTCCCGGGCGGCGTATGTGACTACAGCAAGCCCGCTAAGGGCGATCTCGCCGAGGGCGAGCACAGCATTCGCTGGCCTTCTCTGGGGGGCGCGACCCTGCGAACGCAGGGTGGCAAATTGGCACCGGCAAGCCTCGAATGGCGAGCTGTTCGATCCCGCCCCGCGCCCTAATCCATTTGGATTAGTCCCGCAAAATTCTTATGAAAAATCAACCACCTCTCACTAACTACAGTGAGGGGTGGTGAACTTTTTGCCCGCCGCTATATAGACCAGAGTTCAAGTTGGGAGCAAACTGGTTACATCGTCGTAACACGCTGACACTCAATAGATAATAATAATGAGGTTGGTATGAAGAAGACGTTTTCCCTGGCGGTCCTCGCCGGTGCTGTGTTGTCTCCCGTTTCTGCCCAGGCTCAAGCTGCGGAGCCCGCCGCAGGTAAGCAGACCCAAGCGGTCGCCGCCCTTGAGGAAGTGATTGTTACCGCCCGTCGGCGGGCCGAGAATATCCAGGAAACTCCCATCGCGGTGACCGCCATCAGCGGTGAGTCGCTGCGCGAACAGGGCATCGTCAACACCAGTGAGTTGACCAAAAGCGTGCCCAGCCTGCAGATCAACGAAGGCCAGTCGAACCAGATTTATATCCGCGGTATCGGCGAGCGTTCGGGCTTTGCCCGGGTTGACCCGACGGTGGGTGTGTATCTCGATGACCTCTTTCTGCCGCGCACCGACGGGCAGCTGCTCGATACCGTGGATGTGCGGAGCATTCAGGTGCTGCGTGGCCCACAGGGCACTCTGTTCGGCAAGAACACGACCGGTGGCGCACTGGTTCTGACGCTGGAAAAGCCCCACGACACCTATGAGGGCTATCTGGAGGGTAGTCTCGGTAATTACAATGCCCGCTCTTTTCGCGCCGGGGTAAACCTGCCGGTGAACGAACAATTTTTTACCCGGCTGGCGATTACCGTCGACAAGGACGACGGCTTCTTTGAAGACAAGGTGCAGGGCTCGACCTATTCCTCCAACGATCGCAAGGCGCTGGTGTTCCAGACCCGCTACGAGTCCGAAGGCGGTCTGGTGCTGGATACCCTCACGTACGCGGGCAAGATCGACGAAGCTTTTCCCGCTATTAACTGCGACTTTTCGAGTGAAAACGGTCTGTTTGGTGAAGGCCTCTACCTGATGTGGGCGGGTGATACCGACCCCGCCAATCCCAAAGCCTACCGGGAAAACTGTGAGGCCAACTCGCGTACCAAGGGCAATGTGGGTGATCTGGAAACCAATATGGGTGTCAACCCCAAGCTGGAGAAAAAGCTCGACACCTACCTGTTTGGCTTAACCGCGCAATGGGACTATTCGGACGATATCGCCATGAAGGTGGTTTTTGGGGCCCGCAAGGAATCGGAGGGCCCGATTGCCTCCAGCGACAACGACGGTGGCCCGGAAAACTGGTCCGAGGCCTACAATACGGAAAAAGGGGAGCGGGATTCCTTTAGTCTGGAATACCAGGTTAACGGCACGGCGTTCGACAGCCGCCTGAGTTATACCGGCGGGCTGTTCTATATGCGCGAAACCAATTTTGAGCCCTTTAGCCTGCTGACCAATTTTGCCGGGCTGGATGCTCAGACCCTGGGTGAACTTGCGGTCGGACAAATTCCAACCCAGCCGGTTCCGGGTGGCACCCAACCCTTTGTGGGGATTCTCAGCGGCCCGCTGGTGCTGTCGGAGTTTGATCTGGAGAACAATACCTTCGCGGCATTTTTCCAGGGCTCCTACGATGTGACCGATAATTTGCAGATCACCGGTGGCATCCGCTACACGGCGGAAAACCGCGCTTCAGAACTGACAATCTACCAGGCGGATGTGGATGCAATTGAAGCGCGAGTGACCGGCGGACTGTTTATTTCGCCTGCTACCGGCAGGCCAATAACCTTTGGCCCGAATGCGGGTGGTTTTTTCCCCTGTACGGGCCCGGCCGGCTGCACCTGGGTTGACGACCCGGTTCGCGTTTTCCAGAACCAGTTTCTCGACAACAATGGCGACGGCGTCCCCGATATTCCCATGAATACCGAGCCCACGCTGGTGAATAAAAAAGACAAAACCTTTTCCAAAGTCACCCCAATGGCGTCAGTGTCCTACAACCTGCCCGCCGAGTGGCTGGAAGAAACGCTGTTTGACTCGATGATGGTGTACGGCACGGTCAGCAGTGGCTTTAAGTCGGGTTTCTTCGAGCCGCGCTTGCTGGATGGTTTGCAGCAGGTAGATGCGGAAGAAGTGCTAAACCGCGAAGTCGGCTTCAAGATTGACGCCTTCGATCGCAGCGTGCGCTTTAACGTAGCGCTGTACCACATGGACTTCGAGAACATGCAGCTGATTCAGGTGTCTACCGACTCCGGTGGCAACCTGGCGGTTATCTTCCGCAACGCCGGTGAGTCCACCATTACCGGCGGCGAGATGGAATTTACCTGGATGCCCTCGCCCATCGTGATGATCAATGCGTCTTACAGTAAGAACGACTACGAGTTTCAGGAGTTTGTCGACAACGACCTGCTCAATGCGGTGGCCGGCAATTTTGTCGCTGAAGATCGCACCGATGAAACCTTTCCCGCCTCCCCGGAAACCACAGCGTCGTTCGGTGCCCAGCTGATGCTGCCAACCGATTTTGGCATGATCATTCCGCGCATTGATCTGAGCTACAAAAGCGAAATTTTCTTCGGCCTCGACGACGGCTCGCACAGTGTCTACGAGCGCAGTGGTATCGGCGGGTCGGATGCCTACACCCTGATTGACGCGCGTCTGTCCTGGCAGAACAACGACGGTGATATGACGGTGGCGGCCTTTGTGAAAAACGTGACGGACGAGCGTTACGTGATCGGCACGGCTTCCGTGTCTGATTCGGTGAGCACCTTTAACCAGACCTATGGTGACCCGCGGCGCTTTGGGGTGATGATCCGCAAAGCGTTTTGATGGCTTGGGGCTGGTGTCAGGGAGTCGTCCACCACGCGTGTCGGCGCTGAAGATGCAGAAAGGCCAGCCCCAGCGACAGACCGCGCGCCAGATTGAACAGGGTAAAGGCCAGCCACAGGCCGTGGCTGCCCAGCCCCTGACTCACGTGCCATGCCGGCAGGTAGATGCCGAGCACACACAGCAGCATGGTGTATTGCATCCAGCGCGTTTGTAGCGTGCCAATAAAAATGCCGTCGAGCAGATAGCTGGCTACCGAGATCAGCGGCAGTGCCACTAGCCAGGCAAAGTGCTCGTGGGCAAGGGAGCGAACCTCCGGCAAATCGGTCATCAGCGCGATGATGGGGTTTTGCGCGACCAGCAGGGCGAGCGAAAGCAGCGCTCCGGTGGCCAGGCTCCACTGACCACAGGCCTTACACACCGCAGTAAATTCATCGGCCCGGCGCCGCCCGGCGCTTTCCCCTGCCAGCGCCTCGGCGGCGTGGGCAAAGCCATCCAGGCCGTGGGAGGTAAATAGCAGCAGATTGAGCAGGATGGTATTGGCGGCCAGTACACTGGTGCCAAGGCCTGCGCTCTGGGCGGTGAAAAAGGCAAAGGCGAATAGCAGTGCGGCGGTGCGGACAAACAGGGCACTGTTGGTTTGGAGTAGTTGGCCGTAGTTGGCACTCGCTAACATGTGGGCGGCGGTCTGCCGGGGCAGCCCGCGCAGGGCTGGCGCCACTGCCCACAGTGCAATACCGGCGCCGCAGTATTCGCTGATCACGCTGGCGTAGGCCGCGCCGTCGCTGTTTAGGCCGGCGCCCATGATCAGCAGATAGTCCAGGGCGATATTGAGGGCGTTAGTAGCGACCATGACCACCAGGGCCCAGCGCGCCCGCTGCTGCCCGATCAGCCAGCCCACCGCCACATAGGTCAGCAAGACCGCCGGCGCACTGAGCAGTCGGATATCCAGATAGCTGATGGCCAGCTCCCGAGCGCTGGTTGGCGCTTGCATGGCGCCGACCGCCAGCGGGGCGATCCAGGGTCCGACCAGCAGGACCGCCAGCCCGAGCCCCAATGCCAGTGACCCCGATTGCAGCAGTACCTGCGCCTGACGGTCCCGGTCAGCCGCGCCCCAGGCCTGGGCTGACGCGCCAGTGGTGCCCATGCGCAAAAAACCAAAGCCCCAATAGAAGAAGGCCAGAATGCTGCTGCCGACGGCCACCGCCGCCAGGTAGGTGGGGCTTTCCAGATGCCCGAGAATGGCGGTGTCTACCAATCCGAGCAGCGGCACAGACAGATTCGACAGAATCAGCGGGCCGGCGATACGCCATATTTTGTGGTGAAGGCTCAATGCGACCTCATTCAATGGTGGTTACTGCACCGATAGCAGGCAGGCGATGCATTTTAGTGCCGCCCGGTGTGGCGCTGCCGCGCGAGAACGGTTTATAATTGCGTCGTTTTGCCGCACCCAAAGTGAGCTTTGGGCGGTGCGCAGGCATACCCATGGCAGGGGAAGACACTCTCACTGTGGCCGGTATTCGTACGGGCGACAGAGCATTTTGTACTTTCGTTTTAACAATCCACAAGAGATTGCAGCGGCTCCAGGGCCGTGTGTTGCCATTGTTTTGCGCGCCGTCTGAGCTAGCGACGGGGAAATCTTAAACCCTCTGTACATGGAGACACGGGAGAATGTATTCACAAGCGAAACGGCTGTCTCAGCTGGCGCTTAGTCCTGTGCTGTTGGCGCTGACTATGCTCAGCTCCGGTGCGTGGGCCTCGAACGGCCAGCGCTGGGAAACCAACATGACGACCAGCGTGACCGAAGTTGGCCAGAAAATCTATGATCTGCACATGCTCGTATTTTGGATATGTGTGGCCGTAGGTGTTGTGGTCTTTGGCTTCCTTTTCTACTCCGTATTTGCGTTTCGCAAATCCAAAGGCGCCAAGGCCTCCAGTTTCCACGAAAACACCACCGTGGAAATTGCCTGGACGATAGTTCCCTTCCTGATTCTCGTCGTTATGGCGTGGCCGGCAACGACCACCCTGATCGAGATCTACGACACTGACGATGCCGACATCGATATTCTGGTGACTGGCTATCAATGGAAGTGGAAGTACGAGTACATCCTCCCTGAGGGTGACAATATCTCTTTCTTCTCCAACCTGCTGACCGACAAGAGCGAAATCTACAACACCGCTGAAAAAGGTTCCAACTACCTGCTGGAAGTTGATGAGCCGATGGTGATTCCTGTCGACAAGAAGGTGCGCTTCCTCATCACGGCCAACGATGTGCTCCACGCCTGGTGGGTGCCTGCGCTGGCGGTCAAAAAGGACGCGATTCCCGGCTTTATCAACGAGTCCTGGACCCGTGCCGAGGAAACCGGTGTTTACCGCGGCCAGTGCGCCGAGCTCTGTGGTCGCGATCACGGCTATATGCCTATCGTTGTCACCGTGGTTGAGCAAGCCGAATACGATCAGTGGCTGGCAGGCAAACAAGCCGAAGCCGCCGAGATCAAGGCGCTGATGGCTCAGACTTTCTCCATGGACGAGCTGATGCAGCGTGGTAAGGGCGTTTACACCCGCTCCTGCGTGGCCTGTCACGGTGCCAATGGTGAAGGTGGTGTGGGTAAACCCATTGCCAGCAGCTCGATTGCAACCGGTGAGGTCGCTGAGCATATCAACCTCATGGTGAACGGCGTTCCCGGCACGGCGATGCAGGCCTTTGGTGGTCAGCTGAACGATGTCGAATTGGCGGCCGTTGTGACCTACACCCGTAATGCCTTTGGCAACAACATGGGTGACAAGGTCCAGCCGATTGATATTTACAACTTCAAGAAAGGTCAGTAGGAGGATTCACCATGGGTGCTCACGGACCTGCTAAAGGTTTAACCCGGTGGTTAT
>JBFHCW010000040.1:0-13485 GCA_041585035.1 Litorivivens sp. | reverse complement strand
CAACACTGACAACATGTCTGCCGAGCTGGATAACCCCTTCATCCTGCTGGTTGACAAGAAAATCTCCAACATCCGCGAAATGCTGCCCTTGCTGGAGCAGGTTGCCAAGGCAAGCCGTCCGCTGGTGATCATTGCAGAAGACGTTGAAGGCGAAGCGCTGGCGACTCTGGTTGTGAATAACATGCGCGGCATCGTAAAAGTTGCAGCCTGTAAAGCACCGGGCTTCGGCGACCGTCGCAAAGCCATGCTGGAAGATATCGCCATCCTGACTGGCGGTACTGTGATCTCAGAAGAGATCGGCATGGATCTGGAGAGCGCCACGCTGGACCACCTGGGTACTGCCAAGCGCGTCGCCATGGACAAAGAGAACACCACTATCGTTGACGGTGCGGGCGATGCCAAAGCCATCGAAGCGCGCGTTGGTGAGGTTCGCGTTCAAATTGAAAACACCTCCTCTGATTACGACCGTGAGAAGCTGCAGGAGCGCGTTGCCAAACTGGCCGGCGGTGTTGCGGTCATCAAGGTTGGCGCTGCCACCGAAGTGGAAATGAAAGAGAAGAAAGCCCGCGTTGAAGATGCCCTGCACGCAACCCGTGCTGCGGTTGAAGAAGGCGTGGTGCCCGGTGGCGGTGTTGCGCTGGTTCGCGCAGTGGCCAACATCACTGGCCTGACCGGCGACAATGAAGACCAGAACGCCGGTATTGCCGCGCTGCTGCGTGCAATGGAAGGCCCGATGCGCCATATCGTTAACAATGCGGGTGGCGAAGCCTCTGTAGTACTGGACAAGGTGCGCAATGGCGAAGGTAACTTCGGTTACAATGCGGCCACTGGTGAATACGGTGACATGATGGAAATGGGTATTCTCGACCCGGCCAAAGTGACCCGTACCGCGCTGCAGGCTGCTGGCTCTATTGCAGGCCTGATGATTACCACCGAGTGCATGATCGCTGATTCTCCGGAAGACAACGATGCACCCGCCATGCCTGATATGGGCGGCATGGGTGGTATGGGCGGCATGGGTGGCATGGGCGGCATGATGTAAGCCGTTCCAGCAACTTAGCTGTCGAAAACCCCGCCTTGTGCGGGGTTTTTTTTGTCGCGAGCCTCATCCCTTCAGCGTAAAACATCAGCTAAGCTTGTAGCCCTGACTCAAGGGTGACTACGTGAACCTCTACGATATTTCCAATCTGCAACTCGCCTACGCATTTATCCCCGCTTTGCTGGCGCTGATTATTTTCTATCGCTGGACAGCGGGCGTCGGTAATGCCTCCTACGCCGTTGGGCGTATGTTGCTCCAGCTGCTGTTAATTGGCTATGCGCTGGCCTATATCTTTGAAACGAAGCACCCCGTGGTGGTGCTCGGTGTATTGACCGTTATGCTCAGCGCAGCGGCGTGGATTTCACTTAATTCCATTGGTAAACAGCGTAAGGACTGGCTGGTAAAAGCCGCGCTTGCGATTGGCGTGGTGGGTATGGCTGTGCTGATTCTGGTGACGCAGGCGGTGGTGGCCGTTGAACCCTGGTATGCCCCCAACTATGTGATACCGCTGGCGGGGATGATTTTCGCCAACACCATGAATGCGGTCAGTCTTGCCGCGGAGCGCTTTATGTCTGAGCGTGAGGACGGGTTGGCTTATGAGGACGCGCGGCGCAGAGCTTTTAAAGCGGCGATGATTCCGGTGGTGAACTCCCTGTTTGCGGTCGGTTTGGTGTCGCTGCCGGGCATGATGACGGGACAGATTCTGTCTGGCGTCTCGCCCTTGATCGCGGCGCGCTACCAGATTGTAGTGATGAGTATGCTGTTCGGTGCTGCCGGCCTGTCGACCGCCTGGTTTCTGATGATGTTGCGGCCAAAAAACGCTGCCTGAGCTATGGTAGTATCCCTGTTTTTCGTTTTGGAAGATCAATGACTATCCGACCTCGTCGCTCCGTTTTGTATATGCCCGGCTCTAATGCCCGCGCCCTTGAGAAAGCGCGCACGCTGCCCGCTGACAGTCTGATTCTGGATTTGGAAGACGCCGTGGCACCGGATCAGAAAGCGGCTGCCCGAGAGCAGGTGCTAGAGGCCGTGAATGCCGATGGTTACGGCGAACGGGAAGTGGTGGTGCGTGTGAACGGCTTTGATACGCCCTGGGGGCGCGACGATATTGTTGCCTTTGCCAATGCGCCGATTGCTGCGCTCTGTCTGCCCAAGGTGGAATCGGCCAGCGAAGTGAATGCGGTGGTGCAGCTGCTCAAACAGGAAAGTTCGAACCTGAAGCTGTGGCTGATGGCGGAAACCCCGCGCGGCATTCTCAATATCGACGAGATCTGCGGTGCCGACAAGCGCAATGAAGTGATTGTTATGGGCACCTCGGATCTGGCCAAGGAGTTGCGGGTACCACACACGCCCGATCGCCTGGGGATGCAGACCTCACTGCAATGGTGCGTGCTGGCGGCAAGGGCCCACGGTCTGGATATCCTCGATGGGGTCTATCTGGATATCAAAGATCAAGCAGGCTATGCCGCGGCCTGCGATCAAGGTGTTGCGTTAGGCTTTGACGGTAAAACCCTGATTCATCCCGGCCAGATTGACGCTGCGAACGATGCGTTTGCGCCATCGCCTGAGCTCATTGAGCGCGCTGGAAGAATTGTCGATGCCTGGCAGGCTGCCAAGGCAGAGGGCAAGGCTGTGGCCGTGGTCGATGGCAAGCTGGTGGAAGTGTTGCACTTCGAGGAAGCCAGGCGGCATCTCGCCATTCACGAAGCGATTGCCGCACGCTCCGCCTAGCAGCTGAGGGTTTAGTTCAGCGTCTCCAGCGTGCGTAGCAGAATCACCGGAATCTCCCGGTTGTGCTCGGCCTGCGCCGTGTGCCAGTAATGCACGATGCGGGGGTTGATCTCCGACATGGCGTCCCAGTATTGCAGCCGCTCGTCTTCACTGATCTGTTCGGCCCGAACGCGGCGTTTTTCCCGTTTAAACTGAATCTCAAATTCCGGGTGGGCGCGCATATTGTGATACCAGGCGGGCATTTTCGGGCCGCCATTATTGGAGGCCAGCACCAGCAAACCTTCGGGATGAGGGTAGCAGGCGACCGGAATGCTGCGAATCTCGCCAGTTTTTGCGCCGACGGTATGCATCAGCACCATCGGTATGCCCATCAGGTTGCCGCCGATGCGGCCATTGCTCGCTTTGTACAGGCTGCGGTGTATACGGGTAACCCATTGCCAGTCTGCCACGGTAGTGCCCTCAGTTCTGATTGAATAGGTCGAGCAGGCGCTGGTCGATCCAGCTGTCCAGCCGAAAGTTGCTTACATACCCACAGTGACCGCCGTGGGCGGTGGTCTCGACGGTGAGGTTGGGGTGCTTTGCCAGATTCGGCAAATCCTCGGCGCCACAAATGGGGTCATCTTCGGCGGCGATAATATGGCAGGGTGCCTGCAGATGACTCAGCGCATCGCCGATGATGGCGTAGGCCAGCAGATAGGTCTGGGCATCCTTGAACTGGGTGAAGCGCGGCACAAAGAACTGGTTCATTTCGCGCAGTGAACGCAGCGTCAGCAGGTCCTGCTCATACCCGAGTTCGGGGTAGTGTTGGAGTTTGGTTTTGAGCGAGCGCTTCCACTTGCGAACGAAATATTTTTCGTAGACCCACCAGCCGGTGTCCAGTGCCTCCATGGTGTTGACCGGGTTCAGCACCGGACATACGGCAACCACCTTATCCAGCGAGATGGGGAGTTCTTTCAGATTCGCGGCGACACGCAGTGAGAAGTTACCCCCAAGGGAAAAGCCTGCCAGGTAATTTCGCTGGTGGGGAAACTCCTTCTGAATCCATTCCAATGCGCCGAGTACATCGCTCAGGCGCGTGGAGTTGAATAGCTCTTCATTGAGATGGTGGCTGGGGCCGTGATCGCGTTGGTTCAGCCGAAACACGCTATAACCCGCCTGATAGAGGGTACTGCCTGCCGACAGCAGATAGGTGGATTTCGAGCTGCCCTCCCAGCCGTGAATGAGCACCACCAGACCGCGGCTTTCCTTTGGCTGTTCGGCGTATTCACCCAGCAGCTTGGTTCCGTCACGACACTCCACCAGAACCTCTCGGCTTGCGGCCTGAAGCAGACGGGCGCGGCGGCCGATGCGCAGCTTGCGCAGGCGTGTGGACGCGAGAATGGATTGCAGGTGAGCATTGCGCAGCAGGCGCGGTGGGTGGAACTGGGTCATGGTATCCGGCAAGTTTTTACGATGGGGCTACCTTAGCCTAATCCAAGCGAGGTAGAAAGGCGGCGGGTCGCTTGATTTGCCGGGCGCCTTTACCCAAAATTAGCCGGTTTTTCAAACAAGAATATAAAAGGGTAAAGCTCATGGGGAAAGTCACGAAAGCTATTATCGCCGCCGGAGCGGTGGCCTTGGTGCCGGAGGTGTCGTTCGCGCAACAGCGCAGCACACAATTGGAAGAGGTCGTGGTGACGGCTCAGAAACGTGAAGAGTCTCTGCAGGATACGCCGATTTCACTGGCAGCCTTTTCGGGTGATCAGCTGGATCAGTTCGGGATCGACGATCTGGGCGATATCACCGCCCGCACACCGAATGTGGATATCACTCCCTTTCCCAACAGCCGCAGCTCGCTGGTGATCTTCATGCGCGGCGTTGGCAACAACGACTCCCAGACTACGCAAGATCCGGCCGTTGGCGTGTATATCGATGGGGTTTACGTCGGCCGCAGTGTGGGTTTGACCAGCGATGTTGCGGATCTGGCGCGAATTGAAGTGCTGCGCGGTCCACAGGGTACGCTCTACGGTCGCAATACCACCGGGGGCGCCATCAATATGATCAGTGCACGTCCGGACGAAGAATTTGGCATCAAGTCGGTACTGGCTACCGGCAACCGCGATTACCGCAAGGGCACCCTGCAGCTGGATACCGGCGCCTGGTCTGGACTGAGCGCCAAAATCAGTTATTCCAAAGCGGAGAAAGGCCCTTGGGTCGACAACATTAACGGCAGCAATGACTTTGTCGAAGAAGAGCGCGAGGCGGGTCGCTTTGTGTTGCGCTGGGATATCAGCGATACCCTGTCGCTGGACTATGCCTACGACATGTCGGAAATTGTCGGTCCTCAACCCTACTATCAGGTACTGCGAATCAATGAAGACCGCGCGGTTACCGCTCAGGATGTGGCCGATGCCATCGCCGGCGGGGCCTCACAGGATGATATCAACGCGCTGCAGGCGGATCTGATTGTCGGCACTCTGTTTACACCGCAGTTTCGTGAGCGCGCCAGTGAAAAGCGCCTGAGCAAGGGTGAATGGGATGTGCCGGTAGAAGACTCGGTAACTGAAGTCGGTGGTCATGCTCTGACGGTGACTTGGGAGCTGCCTTTCGGCACGCTGAAATCTATCTCGGCCTACCGCGAGGTGTCCGAAGATGTCGTCATGGATTACGGCGCCGGTGTGGAGTGGTTCGACGTGGTGGTCAATATCGACCAGGACCAGTCCTCTCAGGAGCTGCAGCTGGTTGGTGATATCAGCGACAGTCTGAGCTACGTGTCCGGTTTGTACTACTTCAAGGAAAATGGCTCTGAGCGCGAAGTGGATACGGTTGCCGGATCCGTTGCCGAGAACCGCGACATCACCTCTGAGAATGAGGCCTGGGCAGTGTACGGACAAATGACCTGGACTGTTCAGCCCGATTTGAGCCTGACCCTGGGCGCGCGTTATACCGAGGATGATCGCTGCGCGAAGAAGTTCAGTATCAATTTCACCAACTCGCCGAACAATACTCAGGAGGCCTGTGACAGCTGGAGTAACTTCAATCCAAGCCTCACCGTGTCTTATGATCTGAGCGACCAGGTAAGTACCTACGCCAAAGTGGTTACCGGCTATAAATCCGGTGGCTACAATGTGCGCTCTACCGAGGGTGGTTTTCAGCCTGCCTTCGATGAAGAGGAAATGGTCAGCTACGAAGTGGGCATCAAATCCACGCTGCTTGATAACCGTGTGCGCCTGAATGCGGCGGCGTTCCAGAGCGACTACACCGACATGCAGATCCAGCAGATTCTGGATAATACGGCGGTGTTTCTGACCGACGTGTTCAATGCCGGTGAAGCGGAGATCAGCGGTTTTGAAATGGATCTGACCGCCATTCTGAGCGAAGGCCTGACCCTGAATCTGGGCTACGGCTACACCGACGCGAACTTTGTTGAGGTTATCGACAACAACCCTAACTCAGATACCTTCGGGCAGGATATCAGCAGCGGCTATATCATGCCCTACGCGCCGGAGCACACTTACAGCGTGGTGCTGGAGTATCAATTCCCCTATTTCGGCATCGGCAACCTGCGGGCGACGGTGGATTACACCTGGCGCGACGAGCGCTTTGGTACCGCCAGCAACGATGATATCGAAGGCTTTTTCCTGGATGACTATGGTCTGGTGGGCGCGCGCCTGAACTGGTCCGAGATTGATCTGGGCGGGGTTGAAATGGCGGTGGCACTGTGGGGTAAAAATCTGGAAGACGAAGAGTATCTGGTGCATGACATCAGTCAGGCTTACTTTCACAGCGGTTACTTTGGAGAGCCTGCCAGCTATGGGCTCGATTTGACGCTGCAGTTCTAACGTAGCTCCCCGTCATTGCGAGCGTCAGCGAAGCAACCTCATCACGATAGCAGAGGACTGCATGAGATTGCTTCGCTCTGCTCGCAATGACAGCAGAAACGCAAAAGCCCGCATTTGCGGGCTTTTGCGTTTCAGTGCTGTTAATTAACGCTTCACAATCACTGAAGAGCCGTGACCAAACAGGCCCTGATTCGCGGTAATGCCCACCTTGGCATTCTCCACCTGACGATCACCGGCCTGACCGCGCAGCTGCCAGGTCAGTTCGCAGACCTGCGCCAGCGCCTGGGCGGGTACGGCTTCACCAAAGCAGGCCAGACCCCCCGAGGTGTTGACCGGCAAACGACCGCCGAGCTTGGTAACGCCTTCACGCACCAGTTGCGCGGCCTCGCCGCGTTTACAGAACTGCAGGTCTTCGTACCAGTCCAGCTCCAGCGCAGAAGACAGGTCGTAGACTTCCGCGACGCTGACATCCTCCGGGCCAATACCGGCTTCCTCATAGGCTTTGACCGGCAGGGAGGCGCGGAAGCGATGGGCTTCCACGCCAGCGGCGGCCGCCGAGTCGGTGGCGATATCGGGCATCTCTACGACCTCACTGGCGAAGGTGGGTGTAACGGTGGAAATGGCGGCGACTTTTACCGCGTCACCTTTACCCATCTTCTTCGCATAATCCATGCTGCAGACGATCATTGCCGCACCGCCGTCGGAGGTAGCGCAGACGTTCAACAGACGCAGCGGGTCAGCAACCATCGCCGACTGGGCTACATCGTCCAGGGTGAACTTTTTCTTGTAGCGGGCGTTGGGGTTGGTAAAACCGTGCTCGCTGTTTTTGACTTTCACCAGACCAAAATCTTCCTCGGTGTCGCCGTAGACATCCATGCGCCGACGGGCGTAGAGGGCGAAGTAGGTGGGGTTGGTAATACCCAGATAGAAACGCACCCAGTCCGGATCTTCCGGGCGGTAGCCCTTGGCCGGGGCCAGAAAGCCCTTGGGGGTGGTATCGGCGCCGACCACCAGTGCAACTTCGCATTCGCCACTGAGAATCTTGGTGCGAGCAGCAGCCAGAGCCTGAGAGCCGGAGGCACAGGCCGCGTAGGAGGTGTTTACTTCCGCGCCCTGCCAACCCAGCGCCTGGGCAAAGGTAGCGCCGGCCACATAGCCGGGATAGCCGTTGCGCATGGTGGCGGCGCCGGAGACGAAGCCGACATCTTTCCAGTCGATGCCGGCATCGGCAATGGCGGCACGGGCTGCGTGTACACCGTACTCTACAAAGTTGTGGCCCCATTTGCCCCAGGGGTGCATGCCCACGCCAAGAATGGCGATATCATTACTCATAAAATCTTCTCCGTTAGGCGACTGGTTTCCACTTCCACGTGACCTTGGTGTCTTCCTCGGTCTCGTGCAGGGTTTCCAATACCAGTTCCACGTCCATGCCGACTTTTAGCTGGTCGACATCGACGCCCTTAATTACCTGCCCCAAAACGATCATTTGTTCTTCGGCCAGCTCAACTGCGGCAATGGCGTAGGGCACAAAGGGGTCGTCAGCCACAAAGGGTTCCGGTGGCTTGTAACAGGCATTGGTGTAAGACCAGATTTTGCCGGTGCGGCTCAACGGTACTTCGCTGAAATCCGAGCTGTCGCAGCCAGGGTTGCGGCAGTATTTCAGCATTTTCGGGAAGTAATAGGTGCCACAGCTATCGCAGCGGCTGCCCAGCAGCTGGGGCTTGTCAGTATCCAGAGTATGCCAGCCTTCGATGGCGGCATTAACGGGTTTTGCACTCATTCAGAGGGTCTCCGGGCGAGTTTTTACCAATAGGCGACCATACTAGCTTCCGGTCTTAGTGAACAACAGCGAATCCGGCCACTTTACTGGCCCAATACGCCGTTTGGGTGAAGCTTCTCGTCAGTGCCGGTTGATTGGATATGTCAGTGCTTTGAAAGGAATCGCTATTGTTCTGTTTACAACAGTGCCTATGATGGTGCTTTGTCGTGGCTCACGAGGACGAGTAATGAAAGTCGAATTTACGCCGGAACAGGAAGCCCTGCGCACCGAGTTGCGGGCTTATTTCAACGAGCTGATGACGCCTGAGCTGAAAATCGAGTGCGATCGGGATATGGGCGAGGGCGGCGGTCCCCTGTGGCGCGAGGCCCTGCTGAAAATGGGCCGCGACGGCTGGATTGGTGTGGGCTGGCCCAAAGAGCTTGGCGGCCGGGGCATGAGCCCGATCGAGCAGTTTATCTTTGTGGAAGAGATCATGCGCGCTGGCTATCCCTTTCCCTTCCTCACGACCGAATCGGTGGGGCCCCAGCTGGCCGAGCACGGTAACGAATGGCAGAAGGCCAATATCGTGCCGAAGATATTGTCCGGCGAATGCTTGATTGCGATTGGTTATTCCGAGCCTGGCGCCGGTACCGATCTTGCCCGCCTCAAAACGACCGCTGTGAAAGAGGGTGATGAGTGGGTAATCAACGGTCAGAAAATGTGGACCTCGCTGGCCCACTTCTGTGACTACGTGTGGCTGGCCTGTCGCACGGATCAAAACGCCGAAAAACCCCATCGCGGCATCTCCATGTTTCTGGTGCCCACCTCCGATCCGGGCTGGAGCTCTACACCGGTCGTGACGCTGGGCGGCGTCCGCACCAATGCGACCTACTACGACACTATCCGGGTCACCGACGATGCGCTGGTGGGTGAGCTGAACAAAGGCTGGAAGTTAATCACCGGCCAGCTGAATCGCGAGCGTTTGAGCCTTGTTAACTGTGGCCCGACCCAGCAGCTGTTTAACGGCGTGGTCAAGTGGGCTCAGGAAACGGAACTGCCGCAGGGCGGCAAACTTATCGACCAGCCGTGGGTGCAGATGAATCTGGCGAAAGTGCGGGCCGGGGTCGAAGCCTTGAAGCTGGTCTGTTACAAGCAGGCTTGGGCCATGACCGAGGGCACCCTGGATATGGCTGATGCCTCAGCCGCGAAGGTTTACGGGTCCGAATTTTTTATCGAAGTGTACCGCGCGCTTGGCGAGGTGATGGAGCAAATGTCACTGGTGAGCGAGCACTCACCCAACGCTGAGCAGCACGCGTCGCGGGTTGAGCGTTTGTACCGCACGGCTTCCATCATTACCTTCGGTGGCGGCACCAATGAAATCCAGCGGGATATTATTTCGGCAGCGGGCCTGTGGATGCCCCGCGCGACACGCTAAGCGAGGACAGATAAATGAATTTTGGATTCAGCGAAGAACAACGTGACGTGCAAAATCTGGCGCGGCAGATTTTTACCGATCTGGTGTCTCCGGAAACGCTCAAGGCCAGCGACGATTATGCGGCTGAGCGCTTTGATGAAGCTCTCTGGGGCAAATTGGCGGAAGCCGGTCTGCTGGGCGTCGCCATCGACGAAGCCTACGGCGGTATGGGCTTTGGTTTTATGGAGCTTGGGTTGCTGGTCGAAGAGGTGGGTCGCAGCATAGCGCCCGCGCCAGTGATTCCCGCGTTGGTGTCGGGTGCACTGCCGATTCAAAAGTTTGGTAGCGATGAGCAAAAGCAGCGTTTATTGCCGGGGGTGGTGGCTGGCAAAACGCTACTGACCGCTGCACTGATGGAGAAATTCAATGAGAATCCTGCCAGCCCGCAACTGACCTCAGCGGTTGCGACGAACGGTGGCTACAGCGTTTCCGGTATAAAGCTGTGTGTGCCCTTTGCGCATCGCGCCGAACGTATGATTGTGTCAGCGAAAACCGAAGACGGTGTTGTTGTGCTGCTGGTTGATCCGAAGGCGCAAGGGGTTACCTTGAATGAAATGAAAGTGACGACCTTTGAGCCGCAATACGAAGTGGTTCTTGAAGACGTCGCCGTTGCTGCCGACGATGTACTGGCGCAGGCGGATCAGGGCGCGAGTGTGATGCAGTGGCTGGCAGAGTGCACAACGGCGGCACTGTGCACCCATCAGGTGGGCGTTACCGATTGCGCGATGCGTATGACGGCCAGCTACACCGCCGAGCGCAAGCAGTTTGGCGTGCCGATTGCGACTTTCCAGGCGGTCGGTCACCGCGCTGCCAATTGCTTTATCGATGTCGAGTGTCTGCGACTGAATGCCTATCAGGCGGTCAGCCGGTTGGCCAATGGGCTGAGTGCCACCAACGAAGTTCAGATCGCCAAGATCTGGGCGGGCGACGTGGGCCACCGGGTCAGCTATGCCTCCCAGCATCTGCACGGCGGCATGGGGATTGATCGAGATTACCCGCTCTGGCGCTACTGCACCTGGATGCGTCACAACGAGATGATGCTGGGTAGCTCAGCCAAAAACCTGGCCGCGCTGGGCAAGCGTGTGGCAGCGGGTGAAGCCTACTGTCAGTAAGCCCTTTGGCCGCAAGCCTGTCCCCAGGCTTGCGGCCGCTCTCCCTTCTAACCGCGTCGCATTTCCAAAAGCTTTCCTTGCTCCCGTGCGCAGCGCTGTGCTTCCATCGTGTCTTTTGAACCCGGACGAACATTCCCATGATGCGTAATTTCAGCGCGGCATTTTTCCGCGGACTTATGGTGCTGCTGCCGGTGGTGATTTCAATCCAGATTACGATCTGGGTTTTCAAGACCATGGAAGCCTGGTTGTCGGCACCTCTCAAGGTCGTATTGGGCAGCGCCTATTTTCCCGGTATGGCGATCATTCTTATTGTGGTGCTCACGGCGCTTATTGGTTTCAGTTCCCGCTGGCCGGCGGCGGATTTCTTCTGGGGCTTGCCGGGGCGTATTCTTGAACGGCTTCCCGTACTCAAACAGGTTTACGGTGCCCTGAAAGAAGTAATGGATATCATGGGCGGCAAAAAGTTTGCGGAAGAATCGGTGGTGATGGTGGAACTGCCGGGCACCGAGACCAGCTTGATCGGCATTGTCACCGTCAATAAAAAAGGCAACGGCAATACCATTGCCAGTGAGCTGAATGACGATCAGATTGCCGTGTATCTGCCGATGAGTTATCAGGTGGGTGGCTACACGCTGATTGTGCCGAAGAAATATACCCGGCCTTTGGATTTGAGCCCGGCCGACGCCCTGCAGCTGGTATTGAGCGGTGGTGTGATTTCAGAAAAGCGCGATAGGCCTAAGAGCTGAGGGCATCTCTTTGGCGATGCTCGGCTCAGCTGCCCTCGCCGTGACGGCCGGCACCGCCCACAAACTTCGCTACGCCATCGGCAAAACCGCGAGATTGAAGATAGTCCCAGCCCAGGCTGCCTTCGGTTTTCATCGCGTCAGAAAAGGGTTTGCCGGCGGCTTCCTGAACACAGCGTCGATCCGACAACATACAGGCCTCTGGGTGGGAGGCAATCTGCTCTGCCAGCTCAACGGCGGCAGTGCGTGCCTCGCCATCGGCGCAGCGCCGGTTGGCAAGCCCGATGCTGTAGGCTTCGTCGGCGCTCACTGCGCGCCCGGTCAAAATCAAATCCATGGCGCGACTTTCGCCGATCAGGCGTGGCAGGCGCACGGTACCGCCATCGATCAGCGGAACTCCCCAGCGCCGGCAGAATACACCGAATACCGCGCTGTCGGCGGCGACCCTAAGGTCGCACCAAAGGGCCAGTTCCAAGCCACCGGCCACGGCGTAGCCTTCCACGGCAGCAATCACTGGTTTGGTTGGGGTATGCCAGGTGGGGCCCAGTGGGCCATGAGCAAAGTCGGGATTCCAGGTAACGTCTTTGTCCAATGCTTTAAGGTCGGCGCCAGCACAAAAGTGGCCGTCGGCACCGGTTAACACCGCCACCTTCAAGGTTTCGTCGGCCTCGAAGCGCTTGATGGCCTCAAACAGGGCAACGCCCGTCGATGTATCGATGGCATTGCGGCAGTGCGGGCGGTTCAGGGTAATCAGGGCTATAGCCCCATTGATATCAAACTCAACCATGGGCTTAGTCCAGATAGCGATTCAGGAAAGTGGCTATACGCTCGCAGCCGGCGGCGCATTCCGGGGCAAGCGCGCTGAGACCGTGATAGCCGTGAATCATGTGCGGTGGCACATCAAGCTCACTGACAAGACCCTGCGCGCAGGCTTTTTGGTGGGCGCGGCGCGAATCATCACGGGTGATGTCTTCGCCGCCGGTGGCGAAGTAGAGCGGTGGCAGACCGTGAAGGTCAGCGTACAGTGGTGAAAGCTGTGGGTGATCAAGTGGCATGGTAGCCGCGTAGTCGCGGCCGCGCTGTCGAATCCACTCGGCGCAGACAAAAGGATCGTCCCCGGTATCGTTCAGCGCCGCGTCACCGCTCATGGTCAGATCAAGCCAGGGGCTGAGTCCTGCGTAGGCGGCGGGCAGAGCAATGTTTTGCTCGCGCAGCTCACACAACAGACTCAGTGCAATACCACCGCCACAGGAATCGCCGATAATGGCCAGGCGGCTGGCGTCATAATCTTTCAAAAGACGTCGGTAGACGTTCAGGCTGTCTTGCAGGGCGGCGGGGAAGGGGTGCTCTGGCGCCAGGCGATAGTCGAACACCACGACCTGGCGATGAAAGAAGCGCGATAGCGCAGCCGCGTAGGGTATGTAGTGCTCAATACCGGTTGAGACAAAGGCGCCGCCATGAACCATCATTACCGCGCTGTCACGGTTTTTGACCTGCGGGGTTTGTACGCTGGCACTTCGAACCGGGTAGCCTCTCAGTTCGGTGACCGTAGCATCAGCCGGAACGTCGGTGGGATGCACCGCGTGCATTTTGTCGCGCACCAGAGCTAGCGGGTCGGCAGGATTGGCAAGGCCGGGGACAAGTGCCGCACGCAGTTGTTGGTAGTTATCGCTAAGCGTCATTCGAATTCTTGGGCTATTGTTTTAAACGAAAATAACAGCAAGCAGTGAGTACAGCACAATGGGTGGGAATCTGAAAGCACAATACGGCCCCTGGGTCATGATTGCCGGGGCTGCGCAGGGCATT
>JBFHCW010000039.1:0-13548 GCA_041585035.1 Litorivivens sp. | reverse complement strand
GGGGCCTTCCTGAAGGATTTTGTAGGTGTATTCGTCTACGGTTCCGCTTTCCATGTCTTCGGTGGTGAATTCCGAACCAAATACGGAAACCGGTTCGCGGTCTTCGCCGGTGCCGCTGGCCATGCGCTTGACCTTGCCCAGGGCAGACAAATAGAGCCAGGATTCCGTGTCTTTATTCGGATCGTCATAGCTGTAGGTGAGCATGCCGATGCCGCGCTCGCTGGCCGGTTCCAGCAAAATGGATACGCCCTTGCTGTCTTTCTTTTCCTCGCCGTACTGCTTTGACACAGATTCCAGTACTTTCACCCTGGGTGTTTCTACGCAGGTGATCTGCTTGTTTTTCTGGCCGAACTTACAGGTGGAAAGCTGCGAGCGCATCATGGTGCCGTCGGCGATTTCCCGCTGTTGCCGGTCCATCTTTTCCACAATGCCGTAGGCCTTGTCATCCGCGGCAAAGCTGCCTGTGGTCAACAGGCCGAGCGTCAGGCTGGTCAGTAGCGTTTTGAGTTTCAACATAATGTGACCCTTAAATGATATGAATGATCAGCTTTGCGCCGTTTGCGCGGCCAGGTGTCTGAGAGCCTTGTTGCGCCCCATGCCGGGTTTAAACCAGTGCATCAGAGCCGGCAGGAACAGGAGATCGGACAGCAGCGCCACCATAATGGCCATTGCGCCAAAGATGCCGGGTTTGGCCAGCCCCAGGTAACCGGCAAAACCGAGTACCGCAAAGCCAAGGCCGAGAATCAGGCTGGTGAACGCGACTGCCTGCCCGACTTCGCGCAAGGTCTGGCGTACCGCAGTGCCCACGTCACCGTGTTCTATCCAGCTGTAGCGGTAGTGGGTAAGAAAGTGAATCGTGTCGTCGACGGCTATACCGATAATAATCGGCGCCACAATGAGCGTGTCAGTATCCAGTGGAATGTTGAACCAGCCCATCACGCCAAAGGTGAACAGCGCCGGCATCAGGTTGGGAACCATTGAGATCAGCCCGGCTTGGGGAGAGCCGAGGGTGACGATCATCACCAGCGTGATCACCATCAGTGCCACGCTGAAGCTCTTTAGCTGAGTCCAGGCCACATGATCCATCAGCTCCATCATCAGATAAAAGGTGCCCGTGGTTTCCAGACTCAGGCCAGGGTAGTCGGTTTTCAGGTGGCCGAAGATGCGCTCAAAATCGGCATCGAGATTGTCAAAGAAGGCGGTGTATTCGTTGGTGCCGGCATTGCGCAGCAAGAAGGAGATATGGCTGTGGCGATAATCATCGCTGACCACGTCGCGGCGATCGTCCGGACTGGCGTTGTTAAAGAGATACAAAAGCTGGGCTGTGAGCTGCGGGTCGTCGGGTACGCTATGGTAGGCCGGGTCGTCACCGTGCATCACCTGATTGGTGTCTTCCACGACGTCTGCCAGTGAAAAGGTTTTGATGACCTTGTCGCTGTAATTCTCTGCAATGTGGGTTTGCAGTTCATTGATGGCCTGCAATACCCGAGGGTCTTTCAAACCCTCTTGCCGATCAACGCTGATCAGCACCTCCAGGTTCATCCCGCCCATCATATCTTTGTCAACCAGCTCCAGGGCGACTTGCACGGGCGAGCCTTCGCGGGCGAGTTTGGAAAAATTGGTGTCGATTTCCAGATCAAAGGCGCCGTAGATCAGCAGGGCAAAAACGGCCAGATAGCTGATGACAATGGCCTTGGCGCGGCGCTCTGTGAAGTCGGCAATTTTTGCCAGCATGGGCTGTAAGTCAACCAGCGGCTTTTTCGCCTCGCAGGTGGCATCGTTGTCCTTTCGCAGTTTCGGGTGCCAAAACTCCAGCAAAACGGGCAGCAAACCAAAAATCAGCAGGAAGGCAAAGGCGACGGCCATGGCGGAGGTGATCCCGAAGACCGTAATGATGGGCATATCGGCGAGCGTCAGGGCAAGCATGCCGATCATGGTGGTAAGCGTGGTCAGCAAAATCGGCGTGCCGGTTTTGCGGTAGGCCAGTGCCATCGCCCGGGCGTGATCCTTTCCTTCGCGGCTGAACAGGGTGTAGGCACTGAGTACGTGCACGCAGCTGGCGATGCCCACCGCCAGGACGAGCATAAAGCTAAGCGCGAGCATACTGGTGTAGGTCATGCCCAGCCAGGCGCCTATGCCAATGGCCCAGAAACCGGCGGCCAGAACCACCAACAGGGGCCATACCACTGCGCTTAGCGAGCGGAACAAAATCCACAACAGAACGACCACGAGCAGCACCATGATCAGCAGCAAGCCTGCCGCCTCCACGATGCTCTGCATCACAAATTCCATGGTCACCGGGTTACCGACAAAGTGAATTTCGAAGTCGTCGTATTTCGGCTGCTCGGTGATAGCGCGGAGGGCGGTCATGAAGCGGGTGTATTCTTCCAGCTGCACTGAGGCGAATTCCACCTCGGCAACATCCGCGCTGGTGTCGACACTGAGCGGGTCGCTGGCCTCAAGGCCAAAACCAAAACCAAAACCGTCGTCGGCCAGCAGGTCTTCAGTATTTGCCACGCTGGTGTTCAATTCACTCTCGGCAGGCAGGGTGCCGAAATTGGTTTTGATTGCGATGCCGCCGTAGCGAAAATCTTCCGAGTAATACACCCGGGCAAAGGCATCCTGGCTAAGCGCAATGTCGCGGCGGCGCTCTCGCTCAGCGGCGTTTTCCGGGAAGTCTGCACCGATCAGTTTTTTTGCAATGAGGGTATCGCCGTCGGCGATTTGATAGCGGGCATTAAGCAGGCTGTCCACCTGTATTACCCGTGACATGCCATCGGCTCCGGCTTGCAAGCTGGCTTCTTCTATTTCCTTGTGCAGGCTCTCGAGAGTGCGCAGGGCATCTTCGGAGAACACATCATTGGATGCCGGCCGATAGACAATATAGACACCCTCGTCGCTGCCAAACTTGCGCCTGAAGGCATCGCGGATCTTCAGTGGGGTAGCATTGTCTTCAAACCAGACTTCCGGGGACATGTTCAGCTGAAAATGCTGGACCAGGCCTGAGCCGGTAAACAGTGACATGGCCAAAAAGGCCACCAGGCAGAGCCAGCGGTAGGGCAGCAGCGCGGCGGGGAGGCGTTCAAACAGTGTGTTCAGGCGAAAGAGCAATGACTGCACAAGGTGCTCCGAAAGCAGCAAAAAAGTGCCTTGGATGATACAAACCGACCAGTTGGTCTGCAAGGGTGGCGTGCGAAAATTACGGTAGTGTCATATTTGGAAGAGGGTGGGGCTTGCTCGCAGACAAGCTCCACCCGTTGCGCTCCCTATTCAGGAGTCTTGCTCGGTTCCCTAGCTGGTCGTGAGCCGGATAAACCAGGCGATGACGCGGGTCATCACGTCGGTCGCGGTGCTTTTCAGCTCGGCCCACCAACCGCTTTGCTGACGCAGGGCGTAGTCTTCATGAGCGCGCTCAATAATATAAGCGTGAATGTTCTCCGTCTGCTCAGCGTTGAGCACGTCATCGAAGCGCGGCATGCCGGCTTTCTCCATCATTCCGTGCAAAACAATGGCTTCAAAATTGTCGTGCCATACCGGCGCCAGGTAGCGCATATCCGGAATGGAGCCATCGCCGACGGCCGTCGCCCCGTGGCAGCGCGCGCAGAAGCGGTCGAACAGGCGTCGGCCGTTTTCAATGCGCTCGGCGCTGATTTCCATACGCGGCGGCGGCACAGGGCGTTCCGGGTTGGGTGGTGGTGGCAATGCTGCACTGCCGTTCAATTTGAAGGCCATGATGCGGTTGTTGGGGTTAGGGGTCGGGTAACTCTTGCCGGTATTCATGGTCAGGGCGCCACCGCGGCCAACTCCCACGGCAATGTACTGTTCGCCATCCACCGAATAACTGACCGGTCCGGGGAGGATGCTGTTCTGGGCATCGAAGCTCCAGAGTATTTCACCCTTGTCGGCACTCACCGCCAGAAAACGGCCGTCGGAGGTTCCCTGAAAGACCAGATTGCCCGCTGTGGCGAGGACGCCGCCGTTGTGAATGTAGGGGTGGGGCAGTTTCCAGGCAATCTCGGCGTTTTCTACATCCCAGGCCAGTAAGTGGGATTTCGGGAAGTGCTTGAGAATGCCCTGGGTCATTGGTTGCGCCATGGCGTCCTGGCTGAGCTTGTAGCCGGTGTTGAAATGGCGTTTCAGGTGTTTGTAGTCGGGTACTTTGATCTCGTCGAACAGCATGCCCATATCCAGCTCCGGGATATACAGCATGCGGGTATTGGGGTTATAGGCCATGGGCTGCCAGTTGTGACCGCCAATGGCGGAGGGGTAAACCATGGCGGGCTCGCCGTCGTAGTCCTGACCTTTGTTTTCGACCGGGCGACCGGTGGTCATATCGTAGTGGCTGGCCCAGGTCACAGTGGTAAAGGGTTCGGCGGACAGCAGCTCACCCGATTGTCGGTCGATCAGGTAGACGAATCCGGCCTTCGGGGCGTGGACAATGACTTTGCGGGTCTCGCCTTGCCACTCAATCTCTGCCAGCGTGATTTGCTGGGAGGCGGTGTAGTCCCAGTTGTCGGCGGGAACCTCCTGATAATGCCAGAGATAGTCACCGGTTTCGGGGTCGAGAGCGACAACCGAGCTGAGGTAGAGGTTGTCACCGCCGCCGGGGCTTCGAAGACGGCGGTTATGGGGTGCGCCGTTACCGACGCCGATATAGAGCTGGTCCAGCTCCGGGTCATAGACGATGGCGTCCCAGACCGTGCCGCCACCGCCGTACTGCCACCACTGGCCGTTCCAGGTTTTCGCGGCTTCTTCCATCGCGGCGTTTTCAAAACCCTCGGCGGGGTTGCCGGGAATGGTGTACCAGCGCCAGCGCTTCTCGCCGGTGTCGGCGTCGTAGGCACTGACATAGCCGCGGGTGCCGAACTCGCTGCCACCGTTACCGATAAACACCAGCCCTTTGGCTACCCGGGGGGCGCCGGTGATGGAGTAGGCCTGTTTCGGGTCAGTGGTTTGTGTTGACCAGAGTGGCTTGCCACTCGACTGCTCGATCGCAATCAGTCGTCCATCCACAGTGCCGAGAAACAGCTTGTCCTCCCAGGCGGCCAAACCCCGGTTAACCACGCCGCAACAGGCGGTAATGCTCTTTTCACGGGGAACTTCCGGGTCAAATTTCCAGAGCATCTCGCCGGTTTTGGCGTTGATCGCGTAAGCCGTGCTCCAGGCGCCGGTAAAGTACATGACGCCGTCGATAACCAGGGGGGTGGTTTCCAGCCCCAGGTGAGTGTCCGTTTCGAAATACCAGGCCAGCCCCAGTTGGTTGGCGTTGTCGTCGCTAACTTGTGTCAAGGGAGAAAAGCGCTGTTCCTTGTAGCTTCTGCCGTGACTGAGCCAGTTACTTTCATCGCGGTCCGCTGCCATCAGGCGTTCCGGGCTCACCGGCGCCGCAAAGGCGGGCAGGGCTAATAATGACAGGGCAATTCCGAAAAACAGGCGCATGGTCTGGAGCTTCTCTGGCTAAAGGGTGCAGTTAATCATTTCACTGTCCGAGCGGCCAGTGAGTTAATAAAATGTTAAGAGACCTTAAACATCGCGACCTTTCCGCCTGATCGGTATAATGGCGTGCCATTTTTCAAGCTGTAGAGAGTTATGCAAGTACAACAGACCATCGAGCAAAAACTGGCCCAGGCGCTGTCTCCCAGCCATCTGGAGGTGGTCAATGAGAGCCATATGCACTCGGTGCCACCGAATTCCGAAACCCATTTCAAGGTGGTCGCGGTGGCCGATCAGTTCAGCGGCATGCGCAAGGTTGCCCGTCATCAGACGGTTTACGGCGTGCTGCAGGAAGAACTGGCCGGCCCGGTGCACGCGCTGGCTTTGCATACCTATTCACCGGAAGAGTGGCAGGCAAGGGCCGAGCAGTCACCGGATTCCCCAGACTGTCTGGGTGGCAGTAAGCGTGAGGGCAGTGCGCAGTGAGTGAGAAGATTGTCGTTGCGGCGCTGTATCGCTTTGTAACGTTGGAGAATTATGAAGCTTTGCGCGAACCGCTGCTGGTGGTGTGCCAAGAGCAGGGCGTAAAGGGCACGCTGCTGCTGGCTCACGAAGGCATCAATGGCACTATCGCCGGAAGCCGTGCGGGGATTGATGCCGTGATTGCCTGGTTGCGTGCGGATGAGCGTATGGCTGACTTGTCCTGGAAAGAATCCTACGACGAAACCCAGCCCTTCTACCGAATGAAGGTCAAGCTCAAGAAAGAAATCGTGACCATGGGTGTCAGCGATGTTGACCCGAACGAGGTCGTCGGAACCTATGTTAAGCCCAAAGACTGGAACGCGTTGATTTCAGACCCGGACGTCTTGCTGATCGATACCCGAAACGATTATGAAGTCGAGATAGGCTCTTTCAAGGGCGCGGTGGACCCTCACACTAAAACCTTTCGCGAGTTCCCGGACTACGTAAAGCAGAACGTGGACCCCGGCAAGCACAAGAAGGTGGCGATGTTCTGCACCGGCGGCATTCGATGCGAAAAAGCCTCCTCGTATATGAAGCAGCAGGGGTTTGAAGAGGTTTACCATCTGGAAGGGGGCATTTTGAAATATCTCGAAGAAGTCCCGCAGGAGCAGAGTCTGTGGCAGGGCGAGTGTTTTGTGTTCGACAACCGGGTGACGGTAAAACACGACCTGACGGCGGGTAGCTTTGACCAGTGCCATGGCTGTCGCCGGCCGATCAGCGATGAAGACAAGCAAAGCGAATTCTATGAAAAAGGGGTTGCCTGTCCGCATTGCTTTGACGAGCTGACCGACGACCAGAAAGCGCGTTTTCGTGAACGGCAGAAGCAGGTTGAGCTGGCCAAGCAGCGTCGCGAAGCCCATATTGGCGCACCGCCGCCGGCTCGGCAGCTGCGAAGTTCAAGAGAAACGGGCTGATTCAGCCGATTTATCCATTTGCTGACGTTAAACGGCTGTTTCGGTTAATCAGTATATCCAGCGACCTCAGGCCGACTATACTGCAATGATATATAACTCGCTGGAGCTGGGCGACATTGACGTTGTCAATTAGCAAATTCAGGCTCGTTAAACGGTTTCCGGGATCGATTCTGGTGCTTTGTCTGCTGGCAGGAGCGCCTGTTGTGAGTGCCTCTGAGCCTGTGCAGCTCTGGATACAGTCCATTTTTGGCTCCCGCCAAACCCACACGCATTTCAAGCCCTTCTTTGATGAAGTTTTTTCTGGCACAGGCCGAAGCTACAAGACCTTTTACAGTAATGATTTTGATGCGCTGCGTCAGCGCTGCCAGCATCAAGACTACGATGTGATCATGGGCAGCTATAGCGCGGCCATGCAGCGTATCGAGAAGGAGTGTGGTTATCTTAGGGTGGCCTATACGGTTCAGCCTATTCATCTGTACACCCGAGCCGGGCAGTCCTTGGTAGACATTCGCCGGGTTGGCATTGTGCCGGGCATTAGAGCGGGTGAAGTGGAGTTTCAGTCTGTTGTTCCCGGTGGAGCAAGCACGGTGCCATTTCGCAACCACATAGAAGCAACGTTGGCTTTGCTGGAAAGCGAGATCGATGCGCTGTCCAGTGCGCCAGTCGCTATTCAGCGACTGGCGCCGAAGTTGAAAAACAGGCTTGTCATTGCCCATACCTTTGAAGATTCGGGGCAGGGAGTGGCCCTGCTGTCACCGCAATTTTTGGCGTCGGAGGACGGCGAGGCCTTTCGGCAGTTTGTTCTGAGTAACGGGAAGACCAGCCGCCTAATCTTTGTGGACGGCATGGGAATCAGTCTCTGGTACGCACCCTGAAGCAAAGGGATCGCGTGATCAGCCTTAATTCAGATCCACAGCTAAGGACTTCAAGACGCCAAGCGGTATGGTGTCCAGCGCCTTTACGTGGGTGCGTCGCAGGAAAACGCGGGGTGCCATCTCTTGTTCGTAGGCCTCCAGCCAACGGGCGGCGCACAGGCACCAGCGGTCGCCGGGCTGCAGACCGGGGAAGCCGAATTCCGGGTGCGGAGTGGACAGGTCATTGCCGCGGAACCGCGAATACTCGAGAAAGTCCTGAGTGACTTCCACGCACACCGTGTGCGAGCCGATGTCATCGTCGCGCGTATTGCAGCAGCCGTCGCGAAAGAATCCGGTCACAGGGTCTTCACTGCAGGGCAGCAGGGCTTCACCAAACACGTTGAGGGATTCATCCATATCCATTTGTGGTCTGCCTCTTTTTGAGTGCTAATCGCGCTGTTTTTTAAGTTCGTGCAATGCCATCGATGTATTTTTGTCGCACTTCAGGTGCGGTCTGTTTGCTTCGAGTTCCGGCAGTGCATCTACCGCCTCAAAACTGTCGAAGTAGCGCTCGGTCAGATGCTGATATTGCTCCGTGCCGTGCGTTTTCCAGCCGATTTCCTTGTCTGACAGTTCGCGCACGATGCGTGCCGGTACGCCCGAGACCAGCGTGCGCGGCGGTATGACGAAACCGGCTTTGACAAAGGCATTGCCGCCGACAAAGGCTTCTTCTCCCACAATGACATCATCCATGACTGTGGCGTTAATGCCGACCAACGCATTGCGTTTGACGATACAGCCGTGCAACACGGCGCCGTGGCCGATGTGTCCGTAGCTTTCCACGACAACTTTTTTATCGGGGAAGGAGTGCAGCATACAGTGATCCTGCACATTGGCGCCGTCGTGTACGTCAACAATACCAAAGTCACCGCGAAGGCAGGCAAAGGGCCCGATAAAACAGTTTGCACCGACGCGGACGTCGCCAATCAATACCGCCTCCGGATGCACAAAACTGCTGGGGTGAACCACCGGAATAACGCCCTCCAGGGCATAGACTTTGGCCATGGTGACTCCGTTTTAATCGGGCAGGGCGAAGGCAATCAGCGCATCGCCGGGTTCAGACCAGCCATGACCACCAGCGGCCACCACCAGATACTGACGACCTCCAACACTGTAGGTCATGGGAGTGGCGTTGGCGGTAAAGGGCAGGCGCTGCCGCCAGACTTCGTCGCCGGTGCCTTGATCGAAGGCGCGCAGGTAGCGGTCTGTCGTCGCACCGATAAAAACCAGTCCGCCGGCGGTTGCCAGTGAGCCACCCGCATTGGGTACACCGGTATTGAACCAGAACGGAAAGGGCGCCAGATCGCGAGTGGTGCCCAAAGGCACCTGCCATTTTATTTCACCGGTTTTCAGGTCAACGGCGGTAAAACTGCCCCAGGGTTTGGGCACACAGGGCGTTCCCCAGTTCGATACCAGCGGCGTGCGCAGTGCGCCGTAAGCGGTACCTTTCATCGGAAAGTATTCGAGGGGGTACACGCCGTCCCGGGGCTCGGCATCGTATTCATCACGCGGAATAAGCTTGACCACGGTGGCAAAATGCATCTGGTTGACGAACATCAGGCCGGCTTCAGGGTTGATAGCAACACTTCCCCAGTTGATGCCGCCGATATTGGCCGGGTAGAGCACTGAGCCCTCCAGCGAGGGCGGGGTAAAGATACCTTCGGAGCGATACTGGCGGATCAGCTTCTGGCAGGCGCGCTTGCCGAAGCCAAACAGTCCCTCAACATTGTCTTCATTCAAAACGCCGGTGAAGTGCAGTGGCTTGGGGTGGGTTGTAAAGGGTTGGGTAGGAGAAAGTTTTTCGCCGGGCACACCGTTTTGCGGTACCGGCTTTTCTTCTACCGGGTACAGCGGTTTGCCGGTTTCCCTATCCAGCAGAAAAACCATGCCGGTTTTGGTGCCCTGAGCAATGGCCGGGCGTCCCTGACCTACGCCGGGTATCTGAAACAGGGTAGGCTGGGCAGCCACGTCAAAATCCCAGACATCGTGATGGACTGTCTGAAAATGCCAGCGATAGCTGCCGGTGCTGGCGTCCAATGCCACCACGGATGAGCCGTATTCATCGATACCGTCGCGTTCACCGCCGTAGAGGTCTGGTGAGGGATTGCCGGTAGGCACCAGCACCAGGTTTAACTTGTGGTCCACGGACATGGGCGCCCAGACGTTGGGAGAACCCTGATGGTAGCGGGTGTTGCCGTTTTCATCCCGGTGACGGGCTTTGTAATCTTCGCTGACGGGGTCCCAGGCCCAGGCCAGTTTTCCGCTGCGGATGTCAAACGCTCTGACGACGCCCGATGGAGCGTCCGTGCGCAGGTTGTCGACCACCAGCGCCCCGATCACGGCTTTGTCATCCACAATGACGGGTGGTGAGGTGGGATAGTACTCCCAGCTGTCGTGTTCGGAGAGCTTTTCGCGCAAGGCAACCCGTCCGTTCTCGCCAAAGTCCTGACAGGGCAGGCCGGTATCGGCATCCAGTGCGATCAATTCGGCGTCGCGGGTGCCGTAGACAATGCGTTTGTTGCAGCTACCCTGACCTGAACCTTCCCAGTAGCTGACGCCCCGGCACAGGGCCGGATAATAACCTCCCGAAGTGTTTTTGATGTGCGGGTCGAACACCCAGCGCTCTTCGCCGGTCTGCGGATCGAGAGCGAATACCCGGCCAAACGGCGTGCAATAGTAAAGCGCATTATTGACGGCGATGGGGGTGACCTGAAGGCTGGTAAAGGACCACTCGCCTTCACCCGTGCTGACATCACCGGAATCATGACGCCAGGCGACCTCCAGCTCCTGAACCGTGTCCAGGTTGATCTCGCTGAGCGGGCTGAAGCGATCCGTGCCGCTGCCGCCGTAGGCGGGCCAGTCGGTATCCACAGCGCCGGGCAGAGGTTCGGGGTTGTTATTGGCCCAGCAGCCGCTGAGCAGAACACACATCATTGCAAGGCAGGCAACTGGTGCCAATGAGCGTGGTTTTTTCATGGCGCCTCCGTAAACTGGAGGCAGCATAGCAACTGCAGCAGTGCGATTGAATCACCCATTTGGCGAGCTGTGCAGTTAATGCCACTGATTTTTAACAGAAACTCAGTGATAATGGCGCGACATTTGATTCCAAGAGTGAAATTGACAGCTATATGCGCAGAACCAAGATTGTTGCCACCGTGGGCCCGGCGTCAGACAGCCCTGAGATACTTCAGGCACTGATTCGCGCGGGAGTTAACGTATTCCGTCTTAACTTTTCCCACGGCCTGGCCGATGAACAGCGCCAACGTGCTCATCTTATCCGTGATCTCGCGGCGCAGGCCGGGCAACACGTTGCTCTGCTCGGTGATTTACAGGGTCCCAAAATTCGCCTGCGCAAATTGCCGGGTGACAGTATTCAACTGAAAAAAGGGCAGGCGCTGATTCTCGACACGGCCCTGTCAGACGGCGATGGCGATGCTGGCCACGTAGGCGTCGATTACGAGCCGCTGACACGCAGTGTGGCCGCTGGCGATACCTTGTTACTGGATGACGGTCGGTTTCGGTTGATTGTGGAATCCGTTGAGGGCTCTCAAGTTCATACGCGATCGGAGAGCGCCGGTAATTTAAAGTCGCGCAAGGGGATTAACAAGCTCGGGGGCGGCCTGTCGGCGCCGGCGCTGACCCCCAAGGATTTGGAAGACGTAAAAGTGGTGGCGGAGCTGGCGCTGGATTACGTGGCCATCTCTTTTCCCAGCAGTGCTGCGGATATTGAGTACGCCCGCAGTGAGTTGAACAAGGCTGGATGCATTGCCGAAGTAATCGGCAAGGTAGAGCGCGCAGAGGCTGTTGCCGACCATGCCACGCTTGATGCGATTATCGAAGCCTGTGACGGCATTATGGTCGCGCGAGGGGATCTGGGTGTCGAGATTGGGGATGCCAATCTGATTGCCTATCAGAAACATATGATCAAGCGCGCCCGGCAGTTAAACCGTGTGGTCATCACTGCGACACAAATGATGGAGTCGATGATCTCCAACCCCATGCCGACCCGCGCGGAAGTGTTTGATGTGGCCAACGCGGTGCTCGATGGCACTGATGCGGTCATGCTGTCGGCGGAAACGGCGGCGGGAGAGTATCCGGTCGAGACGGTTGAAGCCATGGCAAGTACCTGTGTGGGGGCGGAGCAGTCGCCGACCATTCGCCGCTCTGGCCACCGTATGGACCGCGAATTTACCAGTGCGGAAGAAGCGGTTGCGATGGGCGCGATGTATTCAGCCAACCACTTGCAGGGGGTAAAAGCCCTGATTGCACTGACCGAGTCCGGACGGACTCCCTTGCTGATGTCGCGCATCAGTTCGGGGCTGCCGATCTTTTCCGTGAGCAGTCACCAGACGACCTGTAACCGGGTTTGTCTCTACCGTGGTGTCAGCCCGGTTTATCTGGATACCTCAAAATTTGCAAAAGAAGAGCTGATTGAAGGCGTAGTGGCCCATTTGCGAGACAAGGGGCTGGTTAACAGTGGAGATACCGTGCTCTTCACGCACGGCGATAATGTGGGCGTTGGAGGCTGCACCAATACCCTGAAGATTCTGACCGTTTAATGCTATACGCGTAAGCTGCGCGTCGCTGGGCGGCGCGCAGCTTCGATGAGCTCAGCGCTGCCCTCAGCTTTTTGCGTCGGCGTTGGCTGCGTCCAGAAAAGCCGGTTTTTCACCGCCGCCGTGCACCGTGACGGTGGTGCCGCTGATATAAGCGGACATTTCGCCCCCCAAAAACAGGCAGGCATCACCAATATCTTCCGGTACCGCCATGCGGCCCAGAGGAATGGTGGCGCCAACGGCCTCAATACCTGCTTCATCGCCATAGTGAAGATGTGACTGCTCGGTTCTGATCAGGCCGCCGATGATCGCGTTTATACGAACTTTCGGTGCCCATTCCACCGCCAGCGAGGTGCACAGGTTCACCAGACCGGCTTTTGCCGCACCATAAGCAGCCGTGCCGGGTGAGGGGCGTATAGCCGATACGCTGGCGATATTGATAATGCTGCCGCCGGTATCCTGTTGCTGCATCACCGCGTTGACACACTGGCCAAAATTGAGAGGCGCCAGCAGGTTGAGGCGAATAATGGACTCGGAAAAGCGGGGCGAGGCGGTAGCGGCATCGGCATAGGGCGCACCACCGGCATTGTTGACCAGTACATCGATACGGCCATGCTCTTCGGCTACCGTGTTGACGAACGTCTGGATCTGGTCAAAGTCTTTAACGTCACAGGGCAGAAACTGCGCGCTGCGACCACCGGCGCTGGGCAGTGTCTCGGGTTCGGAGCGACCGCAGATGACCACATGCGCGCCGCAGCTTAGAAAACGCTCTGAAATTCCCTTGCCAACGCCTTTGCCGCCACCGGTTACGATGACCACTTTGCCGCTATAGTCGAGTCGATTATCCATGAAAGCCCCTTGAATGGTGGATCTATATACTGCGGGTCATTATACGGGAGCCGCATCGCAATACCTGCGATCGCGTGAGCCGCATACTGCCCAGCTGTCGTAAAAGCCCGCAAGACTAACGGCCGCCCCAAGCGATTGTATCGTCCAAACGGGGCATATTGGCTGGCGAAAGGGGTCATTACCCTCCTGATGCCTGATTTGGCTAAATTTCTCGTCACGTTGAGTGCTGGATGGGCGTCGAGCCTTTTGAGAGAATGCAGCGCGGCTTTGGCCACGACAAGAATTCTGACATGACACAGGAAGAAAGTAATGAGCGATTCAAAACCGGTACTGGCAATTCTGGGTGGCACGGGTGACTTG
>JBFHCW010000038.1:0-13781 GCA_041585035.1 Litorivivens sp. | reverse complement strand
GTCATAATGTCCAGATTGCCCGCATACTTGGGCAGAAAATCGCCGAGGCCTTCGACTTCCATAAAGATAGACACGCGCTTGCCGTCGAACACCGGACCGTTTTTCAGTTTGTAGCCAGGCACGTACTTCTGCACTTCCACAATCATCTCATCCACGGACTTGCGAATCGCATCCTGATCGGGCTCGTCTTCGGTCAGACAGTGGATGGTGTCCCGCATGATCAGCGGTGGCTCGGCCGGGTTAATGACGATGATTGCCTTACCCTTGTCAGCGCCACCCACAGTTTGAATGCCATTGGCGGTGGTGCGGGTGAACTCGTCGATATTTTTACGGGTACCGGGGCCGGCAGACTTGGATGAAACCGTCGCCACGATTTCGCCGTAGGTCACTTTCTGAACCCGGGAAACCGCAGCTACCATCGGGATGGTGGCCTGGCCGCCACAAGTTACCATGTTCACATTCATGGCCTGGGCGGCAACCGCATCTTTCAGGTTAACCGGCGGCACGCAGAAGGGGCCAATAGCCGCAGGCGTCAGGTCGATCATCACCGCGCCCTGCTCGTTGACCTTGCGCGAGTTTTCCGCGTGTACATAGGCCGAGGTCGCGTCAAAACAGATCTGCACGCCGTCTTCCTTCATCGTTGGCAGCATGCCGTCAACGCCATCGGCGGTCGTTTTCAAACCCAGCTCCTGAGCGCGCGCCAGTCCCGGAGAATCCGGAACCACACCGACCATCCACACCGGTTCGATATATTCGCTGCGCAGTGCCTTGATCAACAGGTCGGTGCCGATGTTACCGGGACCAATGATTGCTGCCTTGATTTTTTCAGCCATGATTGCCTCTTGTTAAAACGTTTCCTTCACCCCCGCCCTCTGGGAGGGGCGGGGCTGAAGGACGGTATTTACACAAACTGACAGCTTGCGCTGCCAACACCTTCCAATTCCATTTCCATCTTGTCGCCGGCTTTCACATCTTCCAGCGGCACCAGCGAGCCGGACAAAATCACTTCGCCGGCTTTAAAGGGAATATCATAAGCACCCAGCGTGTTGGCCAGCCAGGCCACCGCCGTCAGCGGGTTACCCTGTACCGCGCTACCCATGCCTTCGCTCAGAAACTCGCCGTTCTTTTTGACGACCACTTTCAGGTTCGGTAAATCAACGGTTCGAGGATCAACTTTCTCCTCGCCCAGCACAAACACACCGCAGGAAGCGTTGTCGGCGACCGTATCCTGAATCTTGATCTTCCAATCCTTGATCCGTGAATCGACGATTTCAAAGCAGGGCATGATGTAGTCGGTCGCATCCAGCACGTCCTGCTCGGTGACACCCGGGCCACTCAAATCCTTTTTCAGTTTGAAACCGATTTCCGCTTCCGCGCGCGGTGCAATCAGGTTTCCGGCCACCGGAATATCCGCGCCATTGGCGTATTCCATTTTGTCGGTAAGAAAGCCAAAGTCTGGCTGATGCACACCGAGCATGTCCTGCACGACTTTACTGGTCACGCCAATTTTCTTGCCGATAATTTTCTCACCAGCCTCAACGCGACGGCTGACCATGCGCAGGGAAATGTAATAGGCATCGTCGATGGTGATATCCGCTTCACGCTCCGTAAAAGGCGTCAGCGTAGTTTGGGTCGTCAGCGCTTCGTATAGCTCGTCGCCGAGCCGTTCCTGCTTCGCTTTATCCATTACGTAAGAAATCCAGTGTCATGCGGTTAAACAGTTCTTTGTGCTCCACCATGACCCAGTGGCCGCACTCTGACACGATAGTCAGGCGAATATTGCTGCATTTTTGGGTGAGCTTGGCGATACCGGTTTCCGGCATCATGTTTTCATTGGCACCCCAGAAGGCAATTATTGGGCACTTCAGTTCAGCCAACTGGCCTTCCATGTTGGGTACAACCATGGTGTTGATGACCTGCATATTCTGCTGCTGGAAAATACCCCAGCGCTCGTTCACCAGTTGCTCGTCTACATGCTTGTCGTCATATACCAGGCCGCGACGGATAAACTGTTCCAGCGCGTCCTTGTTGGGACCGCCAGTAAACACTTCTTTCATGATCGCCATGCCGGGCATATTGAAATAGGACGGCTGATCTTCAATGCCCCCGGGCGCCATCAGGTTCAGGGTTTTTACCTGATCCGGATAGGTCAGCGCGAAACGAATGGCGATTGCACCGCCCAGTGAGTTGCCGATCAGGTGAACGCTGTCCACGCCGATGACATCCAGGGTCTGTTTCACGCACTCGACAAAGAAGTCGATGTGGTATTCCACATCGTCGGGTTTATCGGAGTAACCGTAGCCGATCAGGTCGGGCACAATGGAACGAAAACCGTTCTCCGCCAGAAAGGGGTAGTTGAACTTGAAGTTACTGTGGCCGCTGGCACCGCTGCCACTGCCATGCAGAAACACCACCGGCTCACCACTCCCCTGGTCCAGATAGTGAATGGTGTGCCCATTGGCCAGTTTCGCGTAGTGACCTTCCGGTAATCCTTCAACCAACTGCGGCATCGCTCGGCTCCTTACAGGTTCAGATCAGTATTATCGTTGCCAAACTGTACACCGCCAAAATTATTGGCGTACATGTTCACATTGTTGGCCACGTGGGCCTGACTCGCCATAATATCCAGATGGCGCTCCAGCACTCCGTTACCGAGAAAAATGCCTTTTGAGCCAACCGCTTTCAGCATGCGCGCCGACAGCTCAGCACAGCGATCAGCCACCACCGCCGAATCAAAGCGGTACTGCACACGATCATCGATCGCTATAGGCCGGCCAGCGCGGGCACAAGCCATCATCGCATCAAAGTTAGCGAACATGGTGCGCTTCATTTCCACAATCGCCGTTTTCACATCGGCGGCCAAGCGGCGAGCAAAAGGGTCGTCGGACATTTTGGCCGGGCCAACCATGCGGGTTTTGGCCGTTTCGATGTACGCATCCAATGCGCCTTCCAGGGCACCCAATGACGCCGTACAAACCGCGCGAACAAACACCTGCCCAAAGGGCAGACGGAAGACCGGCGCGTTATTGACGGCGTTACCGGGGTTGTCGCAGTTGTGGCCGTCCAACAGTTTGTGTGTGCGATGCTCGGGAACAAAAGCCCCATCGACGCGGATATCCTGACTGCCTGTGGCCTTCAGACCAACCACATGCCAGGTATCAATGATCTCGTAATCGGCTTTGGGAACCAGAAAGGTGCGGTAGTTGCGCATATCGAAGGGCGCGCCCTCTTCCGGCACCACCGCGCCAAGGAAAACCCAGTCGCAATGCTCGCTGCCGCTGGAAAAGCCCCACTGACCGCTAAGCTTGTAGCCGCCATTAACTTTCTCGACCTTGCCCACTGGTGCATAAGACGAAGAAATCAGGGTGGTGGGGTCGTCCTTCCACACATCCTGAGCCGCCTGATCATCAAATAAGGCCAGCTGCCAGTTGTGTACGGCCACCACACCCAATACCCAGGCACTGGACATACAGGCTTCGGCAACTTTCATCTGGACCGCATAAAACACCTGCGGATCAAGGGCATAGCCGCCCCACTGTTCCGGCTGCAGCATCTTGAAAAAGCCTGCGGCCTGAAAATCAGCAATGGTCTCATCGGGAATACGACGCAGCTCGGCGGCCTTGGCGCTGCGCTCCCGCAGCGCAGGCTGCAGGTCTGCAGCACGCTGCAATAAGGTTTGCGCCAGTTCTGAACTCAGCCCTTTGTCGTTATCCACACGAACGGTACCGTCCATCGCCTCTACTCCCGGTTATTCCTAAAGGCGAAAATTCTAGCGGATTGACAGGCGTCGACTATAGTCCAAATGGGCCATATTCCGCCCGGGAAATCGGCCACTCGCCGGCAATTACTGCCCGCAGGGCAAGGGTTTAGCGCCGAGCTGAAAGCGTGCAGCGCTAACTTAAGGGGGCGCGAGACTCCCGTCTCGCCAACACCGGCACCAGCAGAATCGCGGGAATACCCACCGCCGCTGCAACCAGAAAGAAATAGCTATAACCACTGGCATCGACGATCAAACCGGAAAACCCGCTGAAAAACTTGCCGGGCAGGGTCATCAGCGAGCTGAACAGCGCATACTGGGTCGCCGTATACGCGCGATTGGTCAGCCCGGAGAGATAGGCCACAAAGGCGGTGGCGGCTATACCGCCACTGATATTGTCAGCACTGATTACCACCATCAAGGCGCGAATATCCGGGCCTATATGCGCCATCACCGCAAACAGGATATTGGTTGCGGCAACCAGTACCGCCCCCAGCATCAACGGTCGATATACGCCCCAGCGCACCACCAGCACACCGCAGAGGAAGGAACCTGCGACGCTCATAAAAAAGCCAAACACTTTGGCCACCGAGGCTATTTCCGACTTGCTGAACCCCAGATCCAGATAAAAGGGGTTCGCCATGATCCCCATGGTGATATCGCTCAACCGAAAAACAGCGATAAAGAGTAGGATCACCAGCGCAAAGGAACCATTGCGCCGGAAGAAGTCGGTAAAGGGGCTGACCACCGCATTGGCAAACCAGACACCAATATCGGTGAGTCGATCTTTGTGGCGCCCAAAAACCGGCTCCGGCAGCTCGCGCTCCGGCTCGGCAATCAGCAAGACAGTGACCACACCCACCGCCATCAAGGCCGCCATGCCGAGATAAGCCAGCAGCCAACTGCCGAAATCGGCAATAAACAGGGCGCCTGCCCCCGCCACCAGCAGGGCGACTTTGTAACCAAATACATAGCTGGCCGACATGGCACCCTGATAGTGGGTAATAACCGCTTCAATTCGATAGGCGTCAATCGCCACATCCTGCGTGGAGGACGAAAAAGCGACCAGCAACGCCAGCAGCGCCACTGCAGGCAACTGGCTGGACGGGTCGACAAAAGCCATCCCCATCAGACCGCCAGCCACCCCCAATTGTCCGAGCAGCATCCAGCTGCGACGCTGACCTAACTTCCTGCCTATACCAGGCAACACCAGCCGATCCACCACCGGTGCCCACAGTACTTTGATGGAATAGGTAATACCCACCCAACCAAAAAAGCCGATGGCGCTGCGCGCCACCCCGGCGTCGGTAAGCCAAGCCGTGAGGGTGGAAAACACCAACAGAAAGGGAAGACCGGCACTGAAACCCAAGAAAAACATGGCCAACACACGTGGCTGGGTATAGATCCGGGCGGCTTCCAGCCAGCCCACTTGCGAATTCTGCATTATCCGAATGGTCGACGAGTCAGAGAAAGGCACATGCTATACTGCGCCGCTTGTTTTCGTGAGGACTGTGCGCGCAGGGAGTCATGACGCCAATACTGGAAGTTAGAAACCTTACCAAACACTACCGTCTGGTACAGGCGGTGAAGGGCATCTCCTTCACCATACCAACCGGTATCTGTTTTGGCCTGCTTGGCCCCAACGGCGCGGGCAAGTCCACGACCATTGAAATGATCGAGGGCATCAAAACGCCTTCGAGCGGAGAGATTCTCTACAAAGGTGCGCCACGCGGTGAGGACTTCGCGCAGCAGTGCGGTATCCAGTTCCAGTCTACCGCCCTGCCTGACTTTTTGCTGGTACGGGAAGTGCTGGCACTCTTCCACAGTTTCTATAACAAAACGCTCGCCATCGACGAGTTGGTTAGCCTGTGTGATCTGGGTGAATTTCTTGATCAGGAAGCCAATCGCCTGTCTGGAGGCCAAAAGCAGCGTCTGTTGCTCGCCCTCGCCCTGATCAACGACCCGGAAATTGTGTTCCTTGACGAACCGACCACCGGCCTCGACCCCCAATCCCGGCGCCGCTTCTGGCATCTGATTGACCGCATTAAAAAGCAGGGTAAAACGGTTATTCTCACCACGCACTATATGGATGAGGCGGAATCGCTCTGCGACGATCTGGTGATTATTGATCACGGCACCATCGTCGACCAGGGCTCGCCGCAGTCGCTGCTGCAAAAACACCTGCCCCATCGCCAGGTATCTCTGCACACCGACGCTAACATTGAGTCCGCCGCCATTACCGGCGAGGTCAACCTCAGTCCTGGCGTGGTCACCATCGACACACTGAGCGTCGAGAAAACGCTGCAGGAATTGATGGCCTTCAATCTCGATCTGTCCACTCTGCGGGTGCACAACCCCACACTGGAAGATCTGTTCATCAAGCTCACCGGACACGCCCTGAGGGACTGAATCACATGCGCAAGTTCTGGGCGCTGTTTACTGCGCGTAACATGGAATTTTATCGGGACCGGGCGGCACTTTCCTGGGCCTTTATTTTCCCGCTCCTCATTATCGTCGGTTGCGCACTGGTATTCTCAAAACCAGACCAGACTCTGATTCGCCTTGGCCTGCTCGGTGAAGCCAGCACTTATAACGAGCTGGCGCTGGTAAAGCAGAATTATGTAGAGGTCACAGAATATGCAGCGCCGGAGCGTGCGCTGGAGCAGGTGGCTCACCACCAGATTGACCTCTTGATCAGCCGAGAAGCCGAAGGCTATCGCTACTGGGTCAACCCGCAATCGTCTCCCGGACTCGCAGCACAACAGCTACTGCGCTCACTGGATAGCGGCAAGACCCTGCAGGAAGAACAGCTGAGCGGCCAGGCCGTGCGCTATGTGGATTGGGTAATGCCCGGTGTGCTGGCAATGAATATGATGTTTGCCTCGCTGTTCGGCATTGGCTATGTGATTGTGCGCTACCGCCAGAACGGCGTCCTGAAGCGCTTTCAGGCCACCCCTGTCAGCGCCCTGCAGTTTATTGTGGCGCAGGTCGCATCGCGCTTGATGATCGTCGTACTGGTCAACGGGCTTATCTTTATCGGCTGCGACTACTTTTTAAATCTGCTGATGCTAGGTGACTACACCCTGTTGTTGCTGATTGCACTGGCCGGTGCCCTGTCCTTGCTGTCGCTTGGCCTGGTGATTGCCTCGCGCACTGCCAGTGAAGAACTGGCTGGCGGCTTGCTCAATACGCTCACCTGGCCGATGATGTTTTTCTCGGAAATCTGGTTCAGTCTGGAGAACGCGCCCGGCTGGATCCAGTCACTGGCCAACATCATGCCGCTGACCCATGTGGTTAATGCTGCTCGCGCGGTAATGATTGAAGGTGCAGGCTTTGCAGCAATCGCCCACCACCTGATTGCACTGCTTGTAACCACTGTACTGTGCCTGCTATTGGCCGCGCATCTGTTTCGCTGGCAACGGGAGTAAACGTTACATGAAATTACCGCCCTTTCTGGTTCACCAATTGGCCCACTCCTCCAGCCCTTTGAACCGGTGGCGGGCAAGGCGAATCAACGGCCTGTTTTCCGCACCGCCCGTCGAGTTTTATTACGAGGCCGGCGACCCACACTCCCACCTCGCCGCTCAACTGCTGCCACAGCTTTTAGAACACCTCGATGCGCCTCTGAAAATTTTTATCGTCAACCAGGAAGAAAGCCCCATCTATCCGGAGCTGGAACGTCAGCGCCGCTATAACCTCGAAGACGCCCGGCGAATAGCGCCGGCCTATGGCCTGAAATTCCCTGCGGGTGCCCGCCTGCCCAGCGAAGTGCAGCGGCTGTTAGTTGCGCAACAATTGCTGCAGGTTTGCAGTGATCCGGCAGCGTTCGTAGAGCGGGAAAAAACTCTGAGCCAGAGCCTGTTTGCTGAGACGCCCCTCGATATCACTTTGCTGCCAGAGACTGAAAAACAACTGGCCCTTAACAACGCTCGCCGAGAACACCTCGGTCACTATCTGCCGGCGATGTGGCAGTTTAACGGACAGTGGTTCTGGGGTGTCGATCGCTTTGACCGGCTGATTGCCGCTATCGAGACGAAGGGGCTTTGGCGCGGCGAGTTACCGGCTTTGACCTTTACCCCTGAGAACGCCGAGCTCCCTGCCGTGCCGGCGGGTACCGCGCTGGAATGTTTTCTGAGTTTTCGCAGCCCCTATTCTTTTATTGCCGCCACCCAACTGCAGCGTAAACGCAAGGAGCTAACGGCACCGCTCGATATTCGCCCGGTGTTGCCCATGGCCATGCGAGGATTCAAGGTTCCTCTTGCCAAACGCCTGTATATCATTCGCGATGCGGCGCGCGAGGCCAGCCGTCTGGACATCCCCTTTGGCTATTGCGCCGATCCCATTGGAGACGGTGCCCTGCGCGCCCTGAAGGCATTTAGCACCGCAATCACCCCTGAGCAAAAACTCGATTTCATCGTCTCGGCGGGACGCGCTGCATGGTCGGAGGGGGTCGATCTGGCAACCGATGATGGGCTGGCAAAAGCCAGTGAACGGGCCGGTCTGGAATGGTCGGCGGTACGGACCGCCATCGCAGAGGCCGACATAGACTACGCCGAAGCCAATCGCAACGGCCTGTTTGCCGCTGGCCTTTGGGGGGTACCCGCTTTCAAGCTGGGAGACTTTGCGACCTGGGGGCAGGATCGTCTGTGGATGGTTGAGGAAATAGTGCGCAGACAGTGAGCACTCAACCGCTTAAATGATTTCGGCGAGGCGGAATGGAGTAGGTCCCTGTTACATGGGCGACCGGGTCGTCCTGCCCTTCTGAATAAAGTGTCACTTCCCCCACCGCCAGAACCTTGCCCAACTTGATCAATCGACATTCGGCCAACAGCGCCCGATCGGCCAGTGGTTTGCGCAGGAAGTTAATATTGAGATTGGTGGTCACCGCCAGCGCGACCAGACCTATTTCGCCCAGTATCGCGACATATAGCGCCGCATCTGCCAACCCCATCAGTGTTGGGCCGGACACGGTGCCCCCCGGCCGCAGATGAGACTCGTCGACCTGCTGACGCAGTGTTGAGCTGTTATCCCCCACCGCGAGAACTTCAACCTTCGCTTGTGGAAAGGAGTCTTTCATAAACTCGCGAATGTCATCGAGCATCATGCTAGTTGTCCTTGTAATTCAGTCGTTGATTTTGCTTTCGGAGAGAACTGGGCGTGCGCCCTGTCCAGTTGCGAAAGGCGTGACAGAAATTGGCCGCTTCGCTGTAGCCGAGGCGTTCGGCCACCTGTTCCAGCGAGAGCGAGTGATCGGCCAGATATTGTTCTGCCAGCTCCAGTCTCAACGCCTGCTGTATCTCCCGGAAACTGGTGCCTTCATCGCTCAATCGTCGGCGCAGACTTCGTTCACTGAGCTGCAGATAGTCGCAAACAGCGCCGATACCGCGAAAACGGCTGCGCGTGATGGCGGCCCGGACCTTGAGAGAAAACGGTTCTTCCCCACCCTGTCTCGCGACCAACTCACGGCACTGCCGAACACAGGCCGACCAGGTGATCGGGTTGGCCTGAGGCAGAGGCTTGCCCAGCTCGGCTAATGAGATAATGGCCGCAGTGTGATCGCTGCGCCAGCGGACTTCACAGTCCAGCAAGCGGCTAAGCAGGGCTGAGTGGGCGGGTTCAGGCAGCGCTATATCCACACGCTCAACGGGCAGGCGTCGCCCGGCAATTTCGCTGGCGATCATCAACGTCACCATCAGGTCGCGTTCCAGCACAAAGGCCTGAACCGGACCGTCAGGGTAGTCCTGCTCAATGCCGATCTGCGCCTGATTTCCGTGCATCCGAACCGATAAACCGGCAAAGCTGTGGGTCAGTTCGATAAATTCTTGCGCCACTTCAAGCGCCTGCGAAAGGTCGCGGCTGGTTGCCAATGCCAGCCCCCACACCCCGAACACGCCGAAGTGGTAACGCATGCCGACACGGAAGGCGAGATCAGGGCGATCGATGGCCGCGAGCGTCGCCTCGATAAAGCGGACTTCGTCATCGCGGGCAATCAGCTGCCCCGGGGTATCCAGGTCACGGCGGCTGAGCCCCGTCTGTTTGCACACCCGCTCGGCTTCCAGCCCCAATTCATCGAGGGTCTGACAGAGCAGCTGCAGCCCCACCGCGGGGCGTAAGGTCCGTTGATGACTGTTAATTTCACGCATAGAGACCGAAATTAACAATTTAACGCGTCACTGGCAACATGGGAGCACACGTCAGCGAGGCGTAGGGTATTACTAAACACCCTCCAAAGGAGCTGCCCATATGGAAAATGCTAAATCCTTTGTATCCATTACTGATCTGACCCAACGCCTTCGCTGGCTGTGGCTGGTCAATGCAGCGGTTATGCCCTGGCTGTTACTGGTTGGCGTCATTCCGGCTGAACTCACCGGCAACGTAGCCTGGCTGGCCATTGGCTATCCGATTTTCTATATCGGTGTCCCCCTGCTCGATCGCTGGCTGGGACAGGATCCCAACAACCACAGCGAGGAAGATGTCCCTGCCCTTGAAGCCGACCCTTACTTTAAGCAGGCACTTTTCTTCGCCCTCTTTGGCAGTGTGCTGGCATGGTTTGCCGGCATTTACTACGCCACGGTTAATGACCTTTCCTGGCCTGCCCTGCTCGCCCTGTCCGTTGCCGCCATGGGTTTTGGCGGGGGCCTGATCAACCTCGGCCACGAACTCGGACATAAGCGCGGCCGAAGTGATCGTATCGGCGCCAGTATCTCGCTGGGCATTGCCCTGTTGCCCCATTTCAATGTGGAGCATAATCGCGGCCACCATCGCGCCATTGCCACACCCGAAGACCATGCGTCATCCAGGCTGGGAGAAAATTTCTACCAATTCGCGCTTCGTGAGCAGATCAATACCTGGCGCAGGGGCTTTGCGCTGGAAAATGAGCGCCTGGCCAAACAGGGCAAGGGCTTCTGGTCGCGCGACAATGAGATTTTGCCGGGCATTATTATCGGCCTGGTGTTTCTTACTGCAGTAGGTGTACTGTGTGGCGCGAAGATTCTGGCCTTTGTCGTGTTTGCCAGCTGGCTCGGGCATTTGAATCTGTCACTGGCAAACTATATCGAGCACTATGGCCTGCTGCGCCAGCGAGACGCCAGCGGTCGCTACGAACCGCCGCGACCTCAGCACTCCTGGAACCAAAATGCACTGGTGTCGAACCTGTTTACCTTTCAGTTGCAGCGTCACTCCGACCACCACGCCCACCCGAGTCGCTCCTATCAATGTCTGCGCCATTTCGACGATGTACCGCAGCTCCCCTGGGGCTACTACGAAATGTTTCTGCTCGCTTATATTCCGCCGCTATGGTTCAAGGTGATGGATAAGCGCGTGCTGGAGTGGGCTGGCGGGGATCTGAGCAAAACCAACCTGCACGAACCCAAACGTCGGCACTACGAAGCAGTGTCAGCCCAGCTGGCATGAAGAACCATCCTTAAAACAGCGCCTGTACAACATTGTTAAACCAGCCCTGCGTTGTACAGGCCCTCGTACCGCCTCATACTCTCTTCGCTAATACTTAAACCGCTACCGCTGCGAAGAGACACCTATGAAAATCGGAATGACACTCCCTGTCACCGAACCAGGCTGGAGCCGGGATATTCTGCTCCAATGGTGCCAGAAAATTGACCAAGGCCCATTCAGCAGCCTGGCCCTCGGAGAACGCACCTGCTTCCCCAGCCCCGAACTCATATCAACCCTCGGCGCCTGCGCTGTATTGACGGAACGCGTGCAACTGGTAACAACGGTTATTGTCTTGCCCACCCACAACCCGGTGATTCTCGCCAAGCAACTGGCAACCGTTGATGTCCTGAGTAATGGGCGGCTTTCCATCGGGGTTGGCACCGGCGGGCGGGAAGAAGATTACCGGGCTTCAGCCACCGCGCTTTCTCAAAAACGCATCGCTGTGATGGAACGCCATATTGAAACCATGAAAGCTGTCTGGGCGGGCGAGAACAGGGTAGAAGGCGCACTGCGCCCGGTCGAACCCTTTCCGTTTCAGAAACCGCACCCCCAACTTCTGGCTGGCGTGATGGGGCCGAAAGGCTTTGCCAGTGCCGCCAAGTGGGCAGACGGCATATGCGGCATGAGCATGACCGGCGGGGCAAGCGAGGCTGAAAATGCCTTTGGTCAAATACGCAGAGCCTGGCAGGATGCAGAGCGCTCCGACACGCCTTTACTGAATACCGCTTTTTGGTTTGCGCTCGGCGAAAACGCAGACCGACAGCTGGAAACCCACCTCGAACGCTATTTTAACTGGCTTGACCCACAGTCCCGCGCGGGAATGGTGAAGGCTGGTGGGTTTCGCGGGACGGCACAGGGCTTGAAGGACAGACTGAAAGCGTTTGCGGATATCGGAACACATGAGTTGCTGTTGATTCCAACAAGTATCGACCCGGAAGAAGTCGATCGGGCGGCTGAAGTCATTTCCAGTATTTGAGGCAAGCCTGACGGATGGCCGGAGAAGAACAACTGTATAGCGTAAGACGCCACTATCCCTTACGCCACCGGAGTCTCAAAACGCGCCCATCAGCTCGCATTCTCAGCGTCTGCTATTCTCGCGGTTTCCTTTTCAGAGCGACTCTCCCGCCGTTGAGACAGACGATTCAACTCGGCAACCTCAAAGTGCATTCGGTCCCATTGTTTTAGAAGAAAGTGTTTTCGGGCTTCACGATCAACCGGAATGTCCGCGGCCGCCACCCGCCAAAAGCGGATTCGAACCTCTGTGTCCATCCAGCCGCCATTGAACAGGGTCGCGAAACTGGCAGTACCCTCAAAGCCCGTGTGAGCGCAAAAAAGCAGGTCTTTACCGGGCGCGCCTTCCATCACAGCCATAGCTCCAGCCAATCTGGGAGGAAGAATATTGTTCCAGCGTTCAGCGTACTCCAGCAAGGCGGCATCACCGCGTTGCCGCAATACGTCGACAACACGGTCACGCTTCGCCTGAGAAAACCGCGTACCCTCCATATAGATTACAAGGCAGTCTGTGTCGCCCGCGTCTTCAGCCAATTGTTGTATGGCTAAAAGCTCGGTCGACATATCGTCTGCGACTCGATCCAAAAACACATTTGCCAAGCGGTTGCCAACGATATCCAGACAGGGGTCCAGTAACAGCTCCCGCTTCAGCACATAACGCACACCCAGGCCCATCGGCTTGGCGTAAAAACTGACGGGGAAAATGGTATCACCAATGCTGGTGTGGCGAGGCAGTACGATGGCGCCGGGGCCATCTAACGCGTCCAAACCATCGACCGTAAAGCGCAGACGAAAGAGTCTTTCTGCAGCTCTTCGTAAGGTCTCAGCCCACCAGAATTGAAGTTTGCGGTTTTGTTCCAGGAAGGTCGATCGGTCTCGCCCGGATATACTGTTCTCGGCCCACAGCAGAGCACTGGCTACAATGCCGATGCACTCACACACCAGATAAGCCGTGATAAAAGAAAGGCATCTAAGCACTGAGCGCGCGTTGGAAAATAAGTGGCCTGCCAGCCACCCCAGCGGCACCCAAAGTGGCGCGGTACAAATCATTAACGCGGTTAAAAGAAAAATCAGGGGGACAGAGAGCAGTCGTCGTCGGATCGTTTTCTGGATCAACCAAATCATCGGCATGAATCGTTTTTGATTGTTAGTTAGCCGATAGTATACGCATGCCGGGGCCATTCGGATTTATACGCGCATCAAAATTGCTCCAGAAGGAGTAAGCGCGTACTGGCCGATTGGCCGTGACTGCAGGAGACATAAGTTTCCAGCCATAAAAAACCCGCGACTGTTTCGAATCTCAGGGCAGCGTGGCCCGCGAAGCGCTTTGGCCATTTAAATTAAAGCCTGGCGAGGGCCCAGCCCGCGAGCGCAGCGAGTGTTGTGGCTGTGACCTACAGTAGGTCGTCGCCGAGTGGAAACCACTTCCAGTGACCCATAAAAAAACCCCGAGACTCTTTCGAATCTCGGGGTTTAAATTAAAGCCTGGCGATGACCTACTCTCACATGGGGAAACCCCACACTACCATCGGCGATGACGCGTTTCACTTCTGAGTTCGGG
>JBFHCW010000037.1:0-13889 GCA_041585035.1 Litorivivens sp. | reverse complement strand
CGACTGTTTGGCGAACCTCATTACATGGCTGGCTGGCTGAGCGTGCACAAAGATGCGGTGAAAGTGAGCAAGAAGTCTGTGGAGTGGAAGGTAAACCCCATTGAGCTGCTGGCTGAGCTGTATCACTTCCTGAATATGGATTATCAACCGGGCAAACCCGCTCGGCACATGATCTGGGACCACGACAACGAAGTACTTAAAGCTGCCTTGAATTTTTATGCCAGCCTGAAAGACAAGCTTGGCACCGATGATTTTGTCGAGCTGCAGGCAGCACTGGCTTCAGACAAGGCGCCGAAGGGTATTACCAAGAAGCAGTGGGTTGAGGCCCAGCAAGCGCACGCGGGCTATCAGGCCGGTACCGAGCTGCTGTCTGTGTTGACCTACATCGCGCGCAAGACCAAGTTCCACGACCTGAAAGTGAACGCGGACCTGAGCATCAGCATTCCGGATCGTCTAACCGAGAAAGAGCTGCAGGACCGTATGGCCAAGGTGCTGGTGCCCCCGCCTGCGGCCAAATCCGATGAGATTCTGGCGGCCAGCGGCGGTATGTTCTACCCGCGTGAAGCGCCCGGCATGGATGTGTTCGTGAAGGAAGGTGATCACTTCGAAGCGGGCGATGTGCTCTACATTGTTGAAGTCATGAAGATGTTCAACAAGGTGGTTGCTCCGTTTTCGGGTACGGTCGAAAAGTGCCTGATCGATGGCGATGGCGTGATCATCAAGAAAGGCCAGCCGGTCTTCAAGGTGACGCCAGACGAGAAAATTGTGATTGAAACGCCAGAGGAAATTGCCGAAAAGCGCAAGCTGAAGACAGCGGATTTCCTGAAAACCATCGTTTAAGTGCTGAGCAGGGCGTTTGTGATCAGACGCCTGTCGCGCACTGTTGTAGATAGCGCGTCGCACGCAGGCGCGTTCACTGCTTTTTGATTCAAGTTCACAGGTATAAGCCTCATGATAACCGCACTTGACCATATCGCCATTGCCGTTCCCGAACTGGAAAAGGCCATTGCGCGTTTCAAGGAAGATTTTCAGCTAAATTTTGAAGGCACTGAAGATGTGGTTGATGCCAAAACATCCACCGCCTTTTTCCCGGTGCCTGCCACCAGCATCGAGCTGGTACACCCTTTGAACGGTGAAGGCCCTATTGCCAAATACCTGGAGAAAAAACCAGGTGGCCTGCACCATATTTGCTTTCGAAGTGACAACATTGAGGAAGATGTAGCGCGCCTGAAGGCCAAAGGCTATCAGTTTCTGTCAGAGGAACCGAGCCTGGGAGCGCACAATTCCAAAGTGATTTTCATTCACCCGAAAAGTTGTGATGGCGTGCTGGTGGAAATCAATCAGCCCGGCGACGATCACTGATTCACGTTATCAAGGCCCAGGCTTGCACTGGCTTGGCTATCACTGACAGGTAACCAGATATGGCAGACAAAGACTACAAAGCACCCGAGGCAACGCGCGACGCCTGGGAAGACCTGGCCAACAAGCAGATGAGCAAGGGCGGTAAAAGCCTGGATGATCTGGTTTGGCATACACCGGAAGGCATCGACGTCAATCCGCTGTACAGCAAGAAAGACGTTGAAGATCTGCCGTACACTGACACGATGCCGGGCATGGAACCGTTTATTCGGGGCCCTCAGCCGACGATGTATGCTGGCCGTCCCTGGACGATCCGCCAGTATGCGGGTTTCTCCACCGCTGAAGAGTCGAATGCTTTCTACCGCAAGGCGCTGGCAGCCGGCGGGCAGGGTGTATCGGTAGCTTTTGACCTGGCAACGCACCGTGGTTATGACTCCGATCACCCGCGGGTGACCGGTGATGTTGGTAAAGCCGGTGTGGCTATCGACTCAGTCGAAGATATGAAAGTGCTGTTTGACGGCATTCCACTGGACAAAGTGTCTGTGTCCATGACCATGAACGGCGCGGTGCTGCCGGTACTGGCGGGCTACATTGTGTCTGCAGAAGAGCAGGGCGTTAGCCAGGATCAACTTTCCGGCACCATTCAGAACGATATTCTGAAAGAATTCATGGTACGCAATACCTACATTTATCCGCCGCAGCCGTCGATGAAAATCATTGGCGATATCATTGCCTACGCGTCGGACCACATGCCCAAATTCAACACCATCTCTATTTCGGGCTACCACATTCAGGAAGCCGGTGCCGATGCCGCCCTGGAATTGGCCTACACGCTGGCGGACGGCAAAGAGTACATCCGCACTGCACTGGCCGCGGGATTGGATATTGACAAGTTTGCAGGCCGTTTGTCCTTCTTCTGGGGCATTGGCATGAACTTCTACATGGAGATTGCCAAACTCCGCGCTGCGCGGCTTTTGTGGGCTCGCATCGTCGATGAGTTCAAGCCGAAGAACCCGCGCTCAAAAATGCTGCGCACCCACAGCCAGACCTCCGGTTGGTCGCTGACCGAGCAGGATCCCTACAACAACGTGGTTCGCACCACAATTGAGGCTATGGCTGCAGTATTTGGCGGCACCCAGTCGCTGCACACCAACGCACTGGACGAAGCGATTGCGCTGCCGACGGAATTCTCGGCCCGGATTGCTCGCAACACCCAGCTCATCATTCAGGAAGAAACCGGTATCACCAAGGTGGTTGATCCCTGGGGCGGTTCTTACATGATGGAATCGCTGACCAACGACATCGCCGAAAAAGCCTGGGAGCTGATCCAGGAAGTGGAAGAAAAAGGCGGCATGGCCAAGGCGATTGAAACCGGCATGCCCAAGCTGCGCATCGAAGAATCGGCGGCGCGCAAGCAGGCCCGCATCGATCGCGGTGAAGATGTGATTGTCGGTGTGAACAAATACCGACTGGAAACCGAAGATGACGTCGATATTCTCGATATCGACAATGAGAAAGTCCGTAAATCACAGGTCGCCGCGCTGGAGCGTATTCGCGCCAATCGAGACGAAAAAGCCGTTGAAGATGCCCTGGAGGCGATCTACCAGTGCGCGGTAAGCGGCGAAGGCAACCTGCTGGATCTGGCGGTGAAAGCCACCCGCGTTCGTGCTACCGTGGGTGAAATTTCCTTTGCCATGGAGCGCGAATTCGGTCGCTTCAATGCGCAGGCTCAAACGGTATCCGGTGTGTACGGTAGCGCCTATCAGAACGACGACAACTGGAATGAAATTTCCGCCGATATAGAGGCTTTCACTGAAAAGCACGGCCGTCGCCCGCGTATGCTGGTCTGTAAAATGGGCCAGGACGGACACGATCGCGGCGCCAAGGTAATAGCGACAGCCTTTGCGGATGTGGGTTTCGATATCGACCTGTCGCCCATGTTTTCCACGCCCGAAGAAGTGGCCAAGCAGGCGATCGAGAACGATGTTCACGTAGTAGGTGTTTCGTCGCAGGCTGCCGGGCACAAGACGCTGGTACCGGCGCTGATCGAAGAGCTAAAGAAGCAGGGAGCCGACGATATTATTGTGGTAGCCGGTGGTGTTATCCCACGCCAGGACTACGACTTCCTGAATAAAGCTGGCGTAAAGGGTATCTTCGGACCTGGCACCCAGATCCCGAAAGCGGCGCGTGAAGTACTTGACTCCATCAATGCGAATTACAAAAGCTGATTCGCGGGTACATTGTCAGGCCCATGCGGTTTGACGCTTCAGGCCCGGCTTTTGCCGGGCTTTTTGTTATGGACGCTCGAATAGAATGACGAGTATTGATATAGACCAGCTCCGTCAAGGCAATCGCCGTGCGCTGGCCAAAGCCATTACCCTTGTGGAAAGCAAGCGGGCTGAGCACCGCGAGCAGGCCCAACGTCTGCTCGAAGCGGTACTGCCTTATACCGGAAACAGCGTTCGCGTTGGCATCACCGGCATTCCCGGGGTGGGCAAGTCCACGTTTATCGAAAGTTTTGGCCAAACGGTCATCGAGCAGGGCAAGAAGGTGGCCGTGCTGGCGGTAGACCCCAGCTCACCCATCGCCGGTGGCTCCATTCTGGGGGATAAAACCCGGATGGAAGAGCTGTCGCGAATGGATAATGCCTTTATTCGGCCCTCGCCGTCGGAAGGTGCCCTTGGTGGCGTCGCACTGAAAACCCGCGAAACCATGCTGCTCTGTGAAGCGGCCGGCTATGATGTGATCCTCGTAGAAACGGTTGGGGTAGGACAGTCGGAATACGAAGTGGCCAGTATGGTCGATTTTTTCATGGTGCTGATGCTGCCCAATGCGGGCGATGAGCTACAGGGCATCAAAAAAGGAATCATGGAACTGGCAGATGCGTTGGTAATTAACAAGGCCGACGGCGACAGCCTCAACATGGCCCAGCAGACGCGGCGTCACTATCAGAACGCCTTGCATTTGCTGCGCCATACCAGCTTCTGGACGCCGCAGGTAAAAACCTGCTCAGCGCTGAAGAAGGAAAATATCGAGGAAGTCTGGGGGATGATCTCGGACTTTCAGATTGATGCGATCAAAAACAAGGCCTTTCACGAGAAACGTGCACGCCAGGCACAGGAGTGGATGCACAAGTTGCTTCACGAAATGCTCGACCTGAAGCTCAAGCAAAACCCGGACGTTAAACAACGGATGCCGGAACTGGATCGCCAGGTAACCGAAGGTAAGACCACCCCCTATCTGGCGGCGAAATCGCTGATTGATTTGCTGTTCAAGGCGAATGGATGAAAGACATAGCCCACAAACTAACAGAATTTGTTCAAACCCATCTGCCGACAGCGCGGGCGCTGGAAATCGAGGTGGCTGACTACGACAGTGAATCACTGACCCTGCGTGCGCCGTTGGGGCCGAGTATCAACGACAAGCAAACGGCCTTTGGTGGCAGCCTGTATGTGGTAGCGGTTATGGCGGGCTGGGGCATGGTTTACCTGCGGTGCCGCGAAGCCGGAATAGATCCGAATATCGTCGTTGCCAGGGGCGAGATTGACTACCTGGCGCCGGTGCCTGACGATATCGTCGCCTCATCAGTGCCCGTTATGGAAGGCGATTGGCAGACATTTTTTCAGCAGTTTGAAGAACGCGGCAAGGCAAAAATTGAGTTGCACACCCAAATCCTGCAGAGCGGTCAGCCTGCGGTCAAATTCAAGGGTCTATACGCCATTATTGGTCTTGCACCCAACATTCAGGTTTGACCGGCGTGATAGGCACTGCTGCGCCGGCGTTTTAATTTCCGTACACGAAGCGACGCAATTCTTCGATATTTTCCATGCCGTCGTTGTAGCCCAGTTGAATCAACCGCTCGCTGAATTTGTGGGTAAACAGCAGGTAGCTCGCGATATTGACGCCCCCGGCACTGCGATTACCGCTGCCGCGCAAAAATGTCCGGATACTGCGCGGTAAACCATGAATGAAGTCATCGGCGATGGCGTCAATGTCTTCAGACGGCGAGATCACCAGTGCTTCAATCGGGCGCAGTTTGTGGTCGGTAAAGGAATCCTGTTCCGGCATTAAACGAATCAGCTGGTTGATGCGTTCCAGCCTTTCGATATCGGTTTCGATACTGTCGACAAAAGCGCTATTGAGCAGGTGACCGATAATCTGACCAAAGGCCGGCGACTGAATTTTCTGGATAGGGCGCCGGTATTCCTTGCGGTGACCGTTTGCCGGGATAATCAGAACGCGCTGGGCACCCAGGTGCAGGGCCGGGCTGATCGGGGTGAGCTGGCGCAGGGCACCATCGCCAAAGTAATTGCGGCCAATGCGCTGGGGCGGGAATATGGTCGGGATGGCGGTTGAGGCCATCACATGCGAAATATCGATGGGTGTGGGCACCCCCTGGCGACGCCAGCGTTGCCATCCTGCCCGCTCCGGACCTCCCTGGAAAAAGCTGATCGAGACGCCTTGAGTGTAATCCATGGCGGTGAGGCTGAGGGCGTCCAGGTAGCCGGTTGCGATGTTTTCTGAAATGGCACCGAAGTCGAGATTCTTGCGCAGCAGCTCATGCAGCGGCGAGTTGTCGAGCAGGGCGACGGGGCGCCCGACCGCGATCCCGGAATTAAACAGTGACAATAACAAGCGCCAGGCATTACTGATCACGCCCAGCCAGTCAGAGCGATAAATCTGGTCGGTGCTGAGGTTTAACCAAAGGGATTCAAGCCAGTCAGCGGCGTTGCCGAAGTTTTCAGCTTTGGTGGCCAGTGCAACCGCGTTGATCGCCCCGGCCGAGGTGCCGCAGAGAATCCGGTAGGGGTTGTACTCGCGATTGCCGTGCAGCGTGGCGAGGGCCTTGATTACACCGACCTGATAGGCTGCGCGGGCACCACCCCCCGGTAGAATCAACGCTGTATCGTGGTTTGCTTCCTGCATCTACTTGCTGTGTCCCCGTAGCCCGGCATCAACCAGTATGCGGGTGGCTATTTCTTCAATCGACGCGTGGGTCGATTCAATATAAGGGATGCCGAAGCGGTTGAACATGATTTCTGCCTGTCGAACCTCGTATTCACATTGCGCCAGCGTGGAGTAGCGGGCATTGGCTCGTCGCTCGGTACGGATGGTAGACAGTCGTTCGGGCTCGATCGTCAGGCCGTAGAGTTTGTCGCGAAATGGGGCCAGGGGTTTGGGAATACGCCCATTATCAAGGTCGTCTTCGGTGAGAGGGTAATTGGCGACAAAAACACCCGCCTGCAGGGCCAGATACAGGCTGGTAGGGGTCTTGCCGCTGCGCGATACTCCGATCAGGATCAGCTCAGCCTGATGGTAGCGATCAATCTTGGCGCCATCATCGTTATCCAGCGCGTAGTTAACCGCATCGATCCGGTGTTTGTAATCCGGTTCGTTGGAGACGCTGTGGGCGCCGCCGACAGTAAACGAGGATTTAATGCCGAGCGCTTCTTCCAGGGGGGTCAGGAAGGTGGACAGAATATCCACGGTAAAACCCGCGCTACCCTTAATCACCTTGCGAACTTCTTCGTTGACGATGGTGTCAAACACAATCGGCTGGCTGCCGTCGCGGGCGGCCACCCGGTCTATTTTTTCGGCCGCTGAACGGGCCTTCTCGGCATTGTCGATGTAAGGCAGGATAATCCGTTCAAATTTCAGGCCCTCAAACTGGGCCAGAAGGCTGCTACCGAGAGCCTCTGCGGTGATACCGGTGCTGTCAGAGATAAAAAATGCCGTTCTTTTGGTCATTTCTGTCACAATACGGGGCCTCATATAGGGCGAATTTCTGGCCGAGTTCCAGTATCATACGCGATCTTTAGAGCACGTACCTTATTCACTAGAGGAACCCCGTTTTGTCTGAATACGTTCTTTGGTTTCAAGAGCTTGGTATGGATGATGTCGAGCGTGTGGGCGGCAAAAACGCATCACTGGGCGAGATGATCAGCGAGCTTTCCGGTGCAGGTGTTTCAGTGCCCGGTGGCTTTGCGACGACGGCTTCTGCCTACCGTGACTTTCTGCAGCAAAGCGGCTTGAACGAGCGTATTAAACAGCGCCTCGAAGGCCTCGATGTCGATGACGTCAAAACCCTCACCGAAACCGGACGCGATATTCGCCAGTGGATAATTGAGACGCCTTTCCCGGCTGAACTCGACGCCGCGGTAAGTTCGGCGTTTGAGGAGCTGGCAGAAGGGAATGCCGAAATTGCCGTCGCGGTGCGCTCTTCTGCAACCGCGGAAGATCTGCCCGATGCCTCCTTCGCCGGGCAGCAGGAAACCTTCCTCAACATTCGCGGTCTGGACAATGTCAAAATCGCGATCAAGGAAGTCTTCGCATCGCTCTACAATGATCGCGCGATTGCTTACCGGGTGCACAAAGGTTTTGAGCACGCAGATGTTGCGCTTTCGGCAGGTATTCAACGCATGGTGCGCTCGGAAATCGGCTCCAGCGGTGTAATGTTCAGCATGGACACCGAATCCGGGTTTGACGGGGTGGTGTTTATTACCGCGTCCTACGGTCTCGGTGAGACCGTGGTGCAGGGTTCCGTCAATCCGGACGAGTTCTATGTCCACAAGGCGATTTTGGAGCAGGGCAAGCACGCGGTGTTGCGCCGCAATCTCGGCGCCAAAGCCATCAAGATGATTTACGGCAGCGAAGCGTCGGCAGGCAAATCCGTCGAAACCGTAGATGTCGACGAGGCTGATCGCAATCGTTTCTGTATTACTGACGATGAGGTCATGGCACTGGCTAAACAGGCCCTGATCATCGAGAAGCACTATCAGCGTCCGATGGATATCGAGTGGGCCAAAGACGGTGATACCGGGCAGCTGTTTATTGTTCAGGCCCGCCCGGAAACGGTGAAAAGTCAGGAATCCGCCAACCTGATGGAACGCTACTTGCTGAAAGAAAAGGGCAAGGTCATCTGCGAAGGCCGCTCCATCGGCCAGCGTATCGGCAGCGGCCCGGTTCGGGTGGTGGCTGACCTGTCAGAAATGGATCAGGTCCAGAAAGGGGATGTGCTGGTCACAGACATGACCGACCCGGATTGGGAGCCGGTCATGAAGCGGGCCTCGGCCATCGTGACCAATCGCGGCGGACGCACCTGTCATGCGGCGATCATTGCCCGCGAGCTGGGCATTCCTGCCGTGGTAGGGTGTGGCGATGCCACCGACGTGCTGACCAGCGGTCGCGAAGTCACTGTCTCCTGCGCCGAGGGTGATACCGGCCTGGTGTACGAGGGCTGTCTGGATTTTGATATCAGTCGCAACGAACTGGAAACCATGCCCGAGTTGCCCTTCAAGATCATGATGAATGTGGGCAATCCCGATCGCGCCTTTGATTTCCAGGCCTACCCGAACGCCGGTGTTGGCCTGGCACGACTGGAATTCATCATCAACCGCATGATCGGCGTACATCCGAAGGCCTTGATGGATTACAGCGAATTGCCGGGTGACGTAAAACAGGCGGTCACCCGCCGCATCGCAGGGTATGCGTCCCCCGTTGATTTCTATGTTGAAAAACTGGTTGAGGGCATTGCGTCCATCGCCGGCGCGTTTTATCCCGAGCGCGTTATCGTGCGCATGTCGGATTTTAAATCCAACGAATACGCTCACCTGATCGGCGGCACGCTGTATGAGCCGGATGAAGAAAATCCGATGCTTGGTTTCCGCGGTGCCGGCCGTTATATCTCTGATTCCTTCCGTGAATGTTTCCGCCTCGAGTGTCGTGCCCTGAAAAAGGTTCGAGATGAGATGGGGCTGACTAACGTCGAGATCATGGTGCCGTTCGTGCGTACTGTAGGAGAGGCCAAGCAGGTCATCGAGCTGTTGTCTGAAAATGGCCTGAAACGCGGTGAGAACGGTCTGAAGGTCATCATGATGTGCGAACTGCCGGCGAACGCCTTGCTGGCTGATCAGTTTCTGGAACACTTTGATGGCTTTTCCATCGGCTCCAATGACCTCACCCAGCTCACCCTGGGCCTCGATCGTGATTCAGGCCTTGTGGCCCATCTTTTTGATGAGCGCAACGACGCCGTAAAAGTGCTGCTCAAACAAGCGATTGAAGCCTGTAAGAAACAGGGAAAATATGTGGGTATCTGTGGTCAGGGGCCGTCAGATCACGCAGACTTTGCCTTGTGGCTGGTAGAGCAGGGCATCGACAGCGTGTCTCTGAACCCCGATTCTGTCCTGGAAACCTGGATGTTTCTTAGCGAAGAGCTCGGTAAATAAAGGGCTCAGCTGAGCCATTGCCGAATTATTCAGAGGTGTCCCTGGCGAAACACTGGCAGAGTGTCAGTGTTTCGCCATCCCGTATTTTTGCTTCAAGCCTTCCAGCGTCTGCATGATTTCGCCGTCCATCATCCGAAAACCGGCCACCGGCTGGGGATAACTGTCGGATTGGTAGCGCATTAGCCCCTTCGAAAAGACGCCCAGATTAATCCAGACCTCGCCGAGGACGCACACGGGTGAGCAGCCGGAAACACCGTAATCCACCTTGCAACTGGCGTAACCGGTGCGACCTTCTTCACGTTCAATACTGAGCAATTGGCAGTTGTCTTCCAGCATGCGCAGGCCAGTTTTTTCGCCTTGATCAAAGTGGTAGCACATAAACTGAACCCGTTCCTGGCAGGCGCTCAACTCCCGCTCATTCAGCGAGTGGGTGGGCAGAAATGGCAGGGCCTGGGAAAACTGCTGGCTGTCGTCGTAAAGACAGCGCGGGGCTCGCAGCACCAGCAGGGCCCAGTCATCGATTTCATCGCTGTTCCATTCCAGGTTGGGGCTGGTGGCAATTTCTACCGGGTTCACCCATTCACCATCGGGCAGCTGCACCGCAATATCGCCACGGTTAGCGAGCTTGCTGAAGCGCTGATCCAGCACACTGTGGCCGGCGGTGGAGGCGATCCAGTAGCAGTCATTCGCTGCGATCAGGGTGGCGTTGCTGAAGGCTTCCCGGCCATTACTTTTAACCCGGCGCAGACGAGTAAAGACATCGGGGTTGAGCGGCGCGTCGACAGTGGAAATGACGCGCCGTTTGGTCCGCGACGAAGCACTCTCGAGCTGCAGAAATACTCTCTCCAGCTCGATGGAATCGGTCTCCCCGACGCTTACCTTGTCAGCCTGGAGTGGCAGGCTGAGGAGCAGCACACACCAGAGAGCAAGGCGTAATGATTGACTCACTGCCATAGGGCCCGTCGTTTTTCGTAGGTTTCACGGCACAAGGCGATATCGTCAAGAAAGCGTGGCAGTTCGTCCAGCAGAAGTGCCTGAGGGCCATCGACCAACGCCTGGGTTGGCGCCGGGTGGAAATCCACCAAAACCATATTGGCTCCGGCAACAATCCCCTGGGCGGTGGCATGGGCTATATCCATCACCTTGTCCGGGCCGTGATCTCGAGTACCCACAGAGTGGGACGGGTCGATGCAGACCGGCATTCGGGTTAGGCGTTTAACCACCGGTATGTGCGAGAAGTCCACCATGTTGCGGTGTGGTGCGCCGTACTCACTTTTCATTCCGCGCAAACAGAAAATCACCTGCGCATTGCCTTCACTGGCAAGATACTCCGCCGCGTTCAGCGATTCGTTCAGTGTGATACCAAAGCCGCGTTTGAGCAGGGCGGGGTAGCGTTGCTGTCGGCCGATGGCTTTGAGCAGCTCGAAGTTCTGGGTGTTGCGGGTGCCAATCTGGAGGATGACGCTGGTGGGACGGCCGCATTTTTCCAGACAGGTGTCTATTTCTTCAATGTGGGACTCGTGAGTAACTTCCATGGCGATTGCCGCCATGTTGTATTTCCCCGCCAGCTCGAAAACGTAGGGCAGGCAGCCCTTACCGTGCCCCTGAAACGCGTAGGGGTTGGTGCGAGGCTTGTAGGCGCCCATTCGAGTACAGCGCTGACCGTGAGAGGCTAGTGCCTTAAGCATGATTTCCACGTGTTCAGGCGTATCCACGGCGCACAAACCGGCAAATACGTGCAGAGATTCCTGATCAAAGCGCAGCCCCTGAAAATCAAAACCGCTGACGCGCTTATCGTCGTGATGACGGCCGAGCACCCGATATTCCTCGGAAATGCGAATGACCCGCTCGACGGCGGGCAGCGCTTCCATATCGGCCGTGTCCAGCGACTTGGTCTCGCCAATCAGGTAGATTTCGGTCAGCTGTTGCTGCTGCCCCTGTACGATGTGCTCTTTGACGGTCACGCCCGGAAGGGCATGCAGATGCTTCAGGGTGGCCTGGTAGTCTTCGGATTGTTTGTCGATGTCTGGATGTAAAATCAACAGCATTGTGAAACTCCACGGATAATGGGCCAGTGCGCTGGTTCTGCTGCCAGGCAAGTTCGCGTATGATGATCAACGTGCCCGGCACAGCAATCCTACTATAAGCCAAACTCACGACGACTCGCCAATGGCCCTGTCCTTTCCTATCAGAATCGGTTTTCGCTACTTTTTTAGCCGTCGACGCGACCGCTTTCTATCGGTGGTCACCTGGATATCGCTATTGGGTATGGCCGTGGGTATTACGGCGTTGATCGTGGTTATGTCGGTCATGAATGGCTTTGAGGCGGAACTGCGCAATCGCGTACTGTCACTTGTACCACACGGCTTTATCGACGGTCCGGAACGGCGGCTGTCAGATTGGCCGGAGTTAATGAATACGGTAGCACGTCAGGACGGAGTGCGTGGTGTGTCACCCTACACGGGTACTGCTGCGATGCTGGTGCGCGGTGACCGCCTGCGCGGTATCCAGCTCTATGGCATTGATCCGGACACTGAGGGCTCTGTTTCAGACCTCGAAGCGCAATTGGTCGAAGGGCGCTATCTGACAGAGCCGCGCTTTGAAATTCTGCTGGGCGATATTCTGGCGCGCCGCCTGCAATTAACGGTGGGGGATCGGGTTACGCTGGTGCTACCAACCGTGACCGTTACCCCCCTTGGTTTATTTCCCCAGGAAAAATCACTGGAAGTAGCCGGTATATTCAGTGCCGGAGCCGATATCGATGGCAATACAGCCTTCGTACATCTCAAAGTCGGGCAGCGCCTGCTGCGTTTGGGTGATACGGTAAATGGTCTGCGGGTTGAGTTTGACGATCTGTTTGCCGCCCCCGAATCGCTGGCGCGACTCGCTGCGGGCTTGCCCGAAGGCGTTGAGACGCAGTCCTGGGCTCAGACGCAGGGCAGTCTGTTTCAGGCGGTGAAAATGGAAAAACGGATGGTTCGCCTGCTGTTGTTTTTCATCGTGATTATTGCCGCTTTTAACATCATCTCTATTTTAACCATGGCCGTTTCCCAGCGCCGTTCAGCGATCGCAGTGCTGCGCACGATGGGGGCAACGCCGACCACCGTCGTACGGATCTTTATCGTCTACGGGCTGCTCACTGCCTTATTGGGCATCGGGCTCGGTGCCGCAATCGGTGTGCCGGTCGCGATGAATGTGTCGGAACTGATTGCCTTTTTGGAAGAAAGCCTGGGTATGAAAGTTTTCAATCCGGATGTGTATTTTATCAGCGCGGTGCCTTCGGTATTTCGCTGGCTCGATTTTATTGTGATTGTGGGCGCGGCATTGGTATTAAGCGTATTGGCAACGCTTTACCCGGCGTGGCAGTCAGCTCGAATTGAGCCGGCAGAAGCGCTGCGTTATGACTAAGTGTGACTACGCCATCGCCAGTATCTGCCAAGGCGGTTTGCAGAGGAGAGCCCGATGACAGTGTTGTCCTGTTCAGGACTAAGCAAATCCTTTACCCAGGGGCCGGAGACTGTCCACGTTCTGACGGGAGTGGATCTCGCCGTTGACCAGGGGGAATTGCTGTCGATTGTCGGTCAGTCCGGCTCGGGTAAAACTACGTTGCTGCAGTTGCTCGGTGGCCTTGATATTCCCAGTTCTGGAACGGTTTCGGTCATGGGGCAAGACATCAATCGTCTGTCGGAAGCAAAACGTTCGCTGCTCAGAAACCGGGCGCTGGGCTTCGTGTATCAGTTTCACCATCTTTTGCCGGAGTTCAGTGCGTTGGAAAACGCAGCGATGCCGCTGTTGATCCGTGGGGTGAAAAAACGCGAGGCTTTGGATAAGGCCGCCGCGCTTCTGGAGCAGGTCGGTTTGTCCCAGCGTGTGAAACACCGGCCATCTGCGCTCTCTGGTGGCGAGCGTCAGCGTGTCGCCATTGCCCGGGCTCTGGTGGGCGAACCCGGTTGTGTATTGATGGACGAACCGACCGGGAATCTGGACGAGGAAAATGCCACCGCGGTACAGGAGCTGCTACTGCGGCTCAATGCCGAGAGTAAAACCAGCTTTGTGATCGTCACTCACGACACCGGGATGGCAGCACGCTTTGGTCAGGTTTACCGAATTGCGCATGGTGCGCTGACGCGGGAGTCCTGATCTGTGTGGCGTTTTATCGGACTACGCTACAGCCTTGATCGCAAGGCCGACCATCTGTTGGCTTTTCTGTCTCGCTTGTCGACGGCGGGTTTGGTGCTCGGGGTTGCGCTGCTCGTTATCGTGCTCTCGGTCATGAATGGCTTTGATCGCGAGATGCGTGAGCGG
>JBFHCW010000036.1:0-14059 GCA_041585035.1 Litorivivens sp. | reverse complement strand
TGGTCTGTTCTCAAACGACCTTTCAATCGATTTGGGGACGGCCAATACGCTGATTTATGTTCGCGATCAGGGGGTTGTACTGGATGAGCCCTCGGTTGTGGCCATTCGCGTTCACAATGGTCAGAAGACAGTCGAGGCAGTGGGGACCGAAGCCAAGCGTATGCTGGGTCGTACACCCGGCAACATCACGGCCATTCGTCCACTGAAAGACGGGGTTATCGCCGATTTTCAGGTTACCGAGAAAATGCTGCAGCACTTTATCGCCAAAGTGCACCAGAACAGCATCATTCGCCCCAGTCCGCGTGTGCTGGTATGCGTACCCTGTAAATCAACCCAGGTTGAGCGTCGCGCTATTCGCGAATCGGCCCTGAGTGCAGGCGCCCGCGAAGTCCGTCTGATTGAAGAGCCTATGGCGGCGGCGATTGGTGCCGGTTTGAACGTTGAGGAAGCGGCCGGCTCAATGGTCGTTGATATCGGTGGTGGTACCACGGAGATCGCGATTATTTCATTGAACGGTGTGGTCTACTCGGATTCGGTCCGGGTTGGCGGTGACCGCTTTGACGAGGCGATTGTCACCCATGTGCGCCGGACCTACGGCAGCCTGATCGGCGACGCTACGGCGGAGCGTATCAAGCAGGAGATTGGCTGCGCCTATCCGCTTGAAGAAGTCCGCGAGATCGATGTGCGCGGTCGCAACCTGGCCGAAGGTATTCCCCGCCGCTTTACTCTGAATAGCAATGAAATTCTCGAGGCTCTGCAGGAGCCGCTGTCGGTTATCGTGCAGGCGGTCAAGCGCGCGCTCGAGCAATCGCCACCCGAACTGGCGGCGGATATCGCCGAAACCGGTATTGTTCTGACGGGTGGCGGTGCCCTTCTGCGCGGCATCGATCAGCTGATAGCCGACGAGAGTGCGCTGCCGGTCATTGTGGCGGAAGATCCTCTGACCTGTGTTGCCCGTGGTGGCGGCCGGGCCATGGAGATCATGGAGAAACACCGACTGGACATGCTGTCGACTGAATAGGCTGTTGCGGGCTGGCGTGGGCCAGCCGCGCTCAGCTAAGGGAGCGACGCCATCAAACCGATATTCTCCTCGGATTCCTCAGCAGGTTTACGCCTGCTGATTCTCAGCGTTGTGGCCTTGCTGCTGGTGCAGGCTGCCCGCAGCGGCTGGTTGGACAGGCCGCTGGCCTACGTATCCAGTATTTCCCTCCCCATCTACAAACTCACCGAAGTTCCCGGCGAAATCGGCCGCAGCCTTGAAGGCCTGTTTACCGGCCGCGAATCGTTGCGTGAGGAAAACGCGCGATTGCGTGCCGAAGCGCTGGTGTTGCAGGCCAAGACTCAGAAGCTGGCATCGCTGCGCGCCGAGAATATTCGCCTGAGGGAATTGCTGAATTCAGCCACCCACAAGGAAGAAAGTGTGCTGGTCGCCGAGGTGATCGGAATGGCCGCAGATCCTTCCAGCCATATTATTGTCATCGATAAAGGCTTGTCTCACGGGGTTGAAGAGGGGCAGGCCGTCATCGACGCTGAGGGTCTGGTCGGCCAGGTGGTCAATGTGGCCTATGCCCACAGCCGGGTCATGATGATTACCGATACCACTCACGCGCTATCGGTGCAGGTGAATCGCAATGGTGTGCGCGCCATTGTTGAAGGCTCGGGCCTGATTGATTTATTGGAGCTGAGTCATGTCGCCGCAACCACCGATATTCGGGTGGGCGATCTGCTGGTCAGTACGGGTCTGGGCGGGCGCTTCCCGGTGGGATATCCGGTTGCCCGGGTGTCGGAGGTCACCATTGACCCGGGTGAGCCTTTCGCCATCGTCAAGGCGCGCCCATTGGCTCAACTCGATAAAGCCCAGTTTGTGTTGCTTGTGTTCGCGCGCGAGGTAGGCGATGGATGATCGGGCGCACAGTTTCTGGGTGGTGTTGCTGACCCTGTTTGTTGCGTTGGCCCTGAGTGTTTACCCCCTGCCCTTGTGGGCACGCTGGTTTCGCCCGGACTGGGTGGTGATAGTCATTTGTTTCTGGGTACTGTTTCTGCCCAATCGCGTCGGTGTCGGGGTGGCCTGGCTGACCGGCCTGGCACTGGACGTGCTGCACGGAGCCTATCCCGGACAGCACGCCTTTGCACTGGCAGTGGTCGCCTACTTCGTGCAGATATCTCATCAGCGTCTGCGTATGTTTGGTTATCGCAAACAGTCGGTTTTCGTTTTCTCGATGGTGGTCATCCATCTGTTGTTGGGGCAATGGGTTCAGAATCTGGTGGGTGTTGCCGATATCAGTCTGTTACTGCTGGCCCAGGCCCTGATGAGCGCGCTCATCTGGCCGCTTGCCCATGTGGCCATGACCTGGCTCAGCTATCGGTTTATTGTCAGCTGATGTCATCTGTCGATTCACCCCAGCTCATCCTCGGCTCCCAGTCGCCGCGCCGCCGGGAACTTCTTGCCGGGCTGGGCGTCCGTTTTAAGGTCATTTCCGCTGACATCGACGAAAGCCCGCTGCCGGATGAGGGCGCCGAGGACTGCGTTCGGCGTCTCGCTGAGGCCAAGGCGACGGCTATCCGGCAACGTCAGGATACAAGCCTGCCGATTCTAACCGCCGATACGGTGGTGGTTGTTGATAATCGCATTCTGGGGAAACCGCGCGATAAAGCAGAGGCCTGCGCCACGCTGGCGCAGCTGAGTGGCCGTGAGCATCAGGTGATGACGGCGGTCTGTGTGCTTGATCATAAGGTTCGGGAGAGCCTGGTTCAGACGAGCCGGGTCAGCTTTGCTACACTGACGACGCAGGAAATCAGCGCCTATGTGGCCACAGGCGAGCCGATGGACAAGGCGGGCTCCTATGCAATACAGGGGCTTGCTGCCGCGTTTGTGCGCGAGTTGCAGGGCAGTTACAGCGGGGTGGTTGGCTTACCCCTGTTTGAGACCCGGCAGCTGCTGCACCGCTTTGGAATTAAAACCGCGCTATGAGTGAAGAGATACTGATCAATGTCACGCCGATGGAGACCCGCGTCGCGGTTGTCGAAAACGGTGTGCTGCAGGAAATTTACATTGAGCGCACTCGGGCCAAAGGCATTGTCGGGAACATCTATCAGGGAAAAGTCGTTCGCGTACTGCCCGGCATGCAGGCCGCCTTTGTCGATATCGGTTTGGAAAAAGCGGCCTTTATCCACGCCTCAGATATCGCCGCACTGAAGCCCGACGCCAGCGGTGAGTTGCCGGAAATCCGCATGGCCGTGCGGGAAGGGCAAACGCTGACGGTGCAGGTCATCAAGGACCCGATTGGCACCAAGGGTGCCCGCCTCACGACCCATCTCTCGGTGTCCTCGCGCTACCTCGTGTATATGCCGGCTACCGATCATATCGGTATTTCCCATCGTATTGATGACGACGAAGAGCGTCAGCGTCTCAAGCAGCTGGTGGTCGACAGTGCCGTGGAAGACGAGGAGGGCGTGCGCGGCGGTTATATTATCCGTACCGCAGCGGAAGGTTGCGGGGACGAGGAAATTGCCGCTGATACCCGCTTTCTGCAGCGCCTGTGGCAGGCGGTTGACCGGCGCCGGAAACGCGACTCTGCGCCGTCGATTATCTATGAGGACCTGCCACTGTTTATGCGTACCATGCGTGACCTGGTGAGACCCGGGCTGGAGAAAATTCGCATCGATTCCCGTGAAAGCCATCAGCGGGTGGTGGACTTTGCCAAGGACTACGTGCCGGAAATCCTTCCTATCCTCGAATACTATCCGGGGGAGCGTCCTATCTTTGACCTTTACAGTGTTGAAGAGGAAATCCAGCGGGCACTGGATACCAAAGTGGAGCTGAAGTCGGGCGGCTATCTGATCATTGATCAGACTGAAGCTATGACCACCATTGATGTGAACACCGGTGGCTTTGTCGGGCATCGCAATCTGGAAGAAACCATCTTCAAGACCAACCTGGAAGCGGCCACGGCACTGGCGCGACAGCTTCGGGTGCGCAATCTCGGTGGCATTATTATCATCGATTTTATCGATATGAACGATCCGGAACATCGCCGCCAGGTGTTGCGCGCACTGGAAAAGGCGATGGATCGGGATTACGCAAAAACCAGCATCACCGGTGTTTCGGAGTTGGGTCTGGTGGAAATGACCCGCAAGCGCACCCGTGAAAGCCTCGAGCATGTTCTATGCGAGCCGTGTAAATACTGCTCGGGGCGTGGCTCACTGAAATCGCCTGAAACCGTCTGTTATGAAATCTTCCGAGAGATTCTGCGCGAAGCGCGGGCCTACGAAAGCGACCGCCTGATGGTGCTGGCCTCACAGGAAGTTGTGGACCGGCTGCTGGATGAAGAATCAGCGAATGTTGCTGATCTGGAAGAGTTTATCGGCAAGGCGATACAGTTTCAGGTGGAAGCGATCTATACCCAGGAACAATTCGATGTGGTTCTGCTGTAAATTGCCGCGGAGTTGGCGCAAGCGATGAAGTTCGTGTCGAAACTGTTTCGCATTCTCTATCGCAGCGGCTGGGCGCTGGCGGTTACGGTGCTGGTGCTGCTGGCCCTGTATGCCAGTGCCGGACGTTATTTTATTCAGTTTTTGCCCGACTACAGTGACCAGCTGGTTCGCCTCGTCAAGGAGCGCACCGATGCGGATTTAAGCCTGTCGCGCCCGGTTGCCGGGTGGACGGGACTTTCTCCCCTCCTGAAGGTCGACTCCCTTTCGTTAAGCCGGGATGGCGTGACTGCGGTCACGCTCCGCGGTGCCCATGTCAAGGCAGGGCTGCTCTCGGGCATGCTGACCCGAGGCAGTGTCGATATTCTGGAATTACGCGCCGACAGGGTCGATTTGCACCTGCATCAGGACGAGGATGGCAACTGGCGTTTCGCCGGCCAGCCGCTGGCGAGTGAAGAGCCGGCCAAACTGGATCTGCTGTCGATTGTCATGGGAATCCGTGAAGCCGAGGTCAAGGCCCTGTCGCTGGTTCTTCACTACGCTAACGGCGAGCAGGCGAATCTTTGGGGACAGCGGCTGCGACTGGCAGGTGACAGTGGGTTTCGTCGGCTCAAGGCGGGATTGGGTATTGAGGGTTCACGCCCCACCCGATTGATCGCGGAACTTTCTGGTGATCCACGCAGTGACCGTTTCAATTTCAAAGCTTACCTCCGCCTTGAGAACAGCTCCTTTGCCACCGTCGCGCCATTGTTGGGGCGTTACCAGCCTCTGGCCGATGTCGAAGGCAATGGCGAACTCTGGTTTACCCTTAACGATAATCTTCAGGCGCAGTGGCAGGGGCGATTACAGGTTCCGAAACTGGTGGTTGGTAAGCTCTGGGAAAGTCATCAAGAGGCGACCAGTGCTGGTCTTGAGTTTGCCGGTCATCTGGTCAACGGCCGGGCGCGAACTTGGTTTTCCCGACTCGAGTTCTACTGGGAAGAGCAGTATGTCGATTGGGGTGGCTTGCGGTTCAGTTTCGCCACTGATGCGCCGGAAACGCTGCGACTGTTGCTGCCTTCTCTGGATATGGGGCTTAACCAGCGGCGTCTGATCAATTCAGGTGCGCTGCCACCGAAACTCGCGAATGTGCTGTCAGAGCTCGCGCCTCAGGGGCTCATCAAAAACCTGCAGGTCGATGTGCCGCTGGACAACCTGGAGGACCTGCGTGTTGCCGGCGAGCTGTCCTCGGTTGTGTTGGAGCCCTGGCGTAATACCCCTTCTGTGCGGGGGTTGAACGGTTATATAGAAGCCGGGGTCAAAGGCGGGGAGCTGACCATCGACAGTGGCCGCTTCTTGCTCGCTCTGCCGCCGGTGTACCCTGAGCCGCTGGAGTTTGCCTCGCTGGCAACGCGGCTGCAGTGGCAGATAGCGGATTCTAACCTCAGTATTCGCAGCGGTCTGATCCGGGCCCATGATGGCGACAGCCGCATTGGCGGGCGGATCGCACTGACCCTGCCGCTGAGTGCGGACAGTGAAGAAGAGCCCGAGATGGCGCTACTGGTGGGCCTGAGCAATGCGGACGCCAGCCAGCGCCACCAGTACCTGCCAGCGCCACTCAGCGACGGCCTGCGCCGCTGGTTGGACGACAGTATAGTGCGCGGTCGCATTGCCGCGGCTGGTTTTGTGTTCAACGGATCACTTAAAAATCCGGAGCAGCGGAGCCTGCAGCTGGCAGTGGATGGTCGCGACTTTGCGCTGGACTATCACCCGGACTGGCCAGGGCTGGCTAAAGCTGATGTTGACCTGTTACTCGATGGCGATCAGGTTTCGGTGCGCACGGAACGGGCACAGATCTACCAGGATGTTGCACTGAATGACATCGATGTGACCATCGGCAGCGCGCCAGACTCCACGGTGTTTCTAAAGGTCCGGGCTAAAGCCGAAGCTCCTTTGGTTTCGGCTTTGCGGGTACTTCGAGAATCGGCGTTGCGGGAGCAGATCGGCTCGGCCTTCGATGAGTGGTCGGGCGAGGGTCGGGTGGAGGCGGCCCTGGACTTGAATATTCCCTTGTCGAAAGGCCTTGCACCACAGGCGCGGGTTCATGCCAACGTGCGTGCTGATTATGTCGAGTTGGAAAATCTGCGCCTGCGACTGGATAAGGTTCGCGGCCCGTTGGTGTTTGATTCGGCCACCGGGCTAAACGGTCGCGATATCCAGGCAGAAGTGTTTGGCAGGCCGGCGTCAATTAATGTCAGCCAGTCGCCGGGTAAAGCGGTATCGGTCAATGCCAAAGGGCGCGCCACTATGGACAGTGTGCGTGACTGGCTGCAACAACCCCTGATCGGTTTTGCCCAGGGTGAAGCCGTCTACAACGTGGATATCTCGGTGGGCGACGAGCGCGCGCACCTCAAGGCGTCGTCGGATCTGTTCGGCGTAGCGATCGACTTGCCGCCGCCACTGGGCAAACCCCGGCAAGAGTCGCGCTTACTGGAACTGGACATTCCGCTGGACCGGAAGCCGCTGCAGGTTGACGTGACCATCGATCGGCTTGGGCGTCTGTTACTCGGCTTTGACGATAGCCAGCAGTTTTCCGGTGGCAGCTTTGCGATTGGCAATCACCCGATACCGCCGCCGCCGCGCGGCCTGTTCGCGGTGGTGGGGGAGTTGTCGTCGGCGAATCTCGATGCCTGGCTTGCGGTCATGGACCGCTTCCAGTCGATGGGGGGGAAAGAAAGCAGCGACCCGCTGCCGATGGTGGTGGAGAATGTAAAAGTCGACGCGTTTGAGGCGCTGGGCAGTGTCTGGGAGTCGGTGACGCTCAATGCCGATAACGGTGTGAAAGGGCGGCAGCCCTGGCAATTCAGGGTGTCGTCGCCGCGCGTTGACGGCCGCATTGTCGTACCCCGTTCCGCGCCGCTGACCATTGAGCTGAGTCGTTTGCAATTACCGGTGACGACTCCAGCACCGGTCCGCGAAGACCGCCCCCCTCGCTCCCTGCTGGCTGCGGTAGAGCCAACGCTTTTGCCCGAGCTGGATTTTTCTGTGTCGCAATTGATCGTGGGCGACAAGCCCTGGGGTAGTCTGGCCTTTGCCATGCGCAAGCATGAACAGGGTGTGGTACTGCGCAACCTGAGCGGAAATCTTCGCGGCCTGCAGTTAGGTGCTGATCGGCCGCTGGAGCTGGTCTGGCAGCGCACCGAAAGCGGCGATTCGACCCGACTGGCAGGTCGTGTCGCGGTAAAAGATATTGGCAGCGTGCTCAAGAACTGGGAGTTCGAGCGGGTGATGGAAAGTCGCAGCGGGCAGGCCGATATGGATTTGCACTGGCCCGCGGCACCGGACTTGTTAAGTCCGCACGTGCTGACCGGAACAACGACCCTGAGTTTCGAGAACGGTCGCTTCCTGCGCGGCTCCGAGGCGGCCTCGGGTACGCTGCGCATGGTGGGGATTCTGAACTTTGCCAATGTGATTCGTCGCCTGCAGTTTGATTTCAAAGATGTGTTTGAAAAGGGTATTCACTACGACCGGATACGAGGCGGGATGAACTTCCAGGACGGACTGATGACCATGCCACAAGGCCTCGAGATTGAGGGACCGTCCTCAAACTTCAAGATATCCGGTTCACTCGACTTCAATACGGATCTAACCGACATGAAACTGCTCGCCACGCTGCCCTTGAGCAGTAATCTGCCCTGGGTGGCGGCCTTTGTTGCGGGCCTGCCTGCGGCGGCGGGCGTTTATATCGCCAGTAAAGTGTTTGAAGCGCAGGTGGATAAGGCCTCCACCCTTGAGTACTCCGTCAAGGGACCCTGGCAGAATCCACAGCTGGAATTTATCGGTCTGTTTGGCGAGCGACTCCCCCAGGACGGGAATGGTTCACGCAAGAAAATGCGCGGGCCGGGCAATCGATGACAGCCCGCGTAGCAGCCATTCAAATGGTGAGCGGGCCCGACGTGGCCAGCAATCTGGCGCGGGCTTCGCGCTTGATTGCAGAGGCGGCCGGGCAGGGCGCAGAGCTGGTGGTATTGCCGGAAGCGTTTGCAACTTTCGGCGATCGTGCAGCTGTTGCCGATGCTGCTGAGCGTGAAGCGGCCACCGGGAGTCTTCAGCTGTGGCTGGCCGCGCAGGCACAACAGCATGGCATTGTGCTTGTGGGCGGAACCATTCCGGTGGCCAGTGATGACGGGCGTGCCTGGGCAGCGTGCCTGGTAGTGGATGCTGCCGGTAAGTGTTTGGGGCGTTACGACAAGCTACATTTGTTTGATGCAAGTATCGGCGATGAAACCGGGCAATACTGTGAATCCCGTGACTATCGTCCCGGAGCGCAGCCGCTGGTTGTCGATACTGCGCTCGGCAGGTTGGGGCTCGCGGTCTGTTTTGATCTGCGCTTTTCGGCTCAGTTTCAGTGGCTGCAGGCGCAGGGAGCGGACCTGATTGCGGTGCCGTCGGCGTTTACCCGGCGAACCGGCCTTGCTCACTGGTTGCCGCTGCTGCGGGCGCGGGCTATCGAAACCCAGTGTCTGGTGATTGGCGCTAATCGGGGCGGGCAGCACAGCGTTACGCGCAAAACCTCGGGTGGTTCAGCGCTGGTTGATGCCTGGGGCGAGGTGCTGGTGGAGGCCGGCTTTGGTGAGGCCGCGCTAACGGCGACTTGGGACAAAGCGCACCAGCTGCAAGTTCGGGAACAGATCCCGATGGCCGGACGCAGCCGCTTTTCGGTTGACTGGCAATCTTCGGACCAAAAAGGCCCTACCAGCTCTGCTTGAGACTGTCTTCTTTTAGATCGCGCAGATAACGAAACAACTCACGCGCACTTTTGGGTGGCTGTTTGCGTTCGGCTTCCTGCTTTGAGCGCGTCACCAGTTGCCGCAGTTTTTGGCGGTCTGCGGTGGGCAGCTCCGACTTCAAGGCGTCTATTGCCGGCATGCCTTCCTTTATCAATCGGTCGCGCCAGGCTTCCAGTTCATGGAAGCTGCGATCCAGCTGCTGCACCTTATCGCGGCGTTCCTGCATTGCAACCTCGAGATCGTCGGTATCGAGTTTGCGCATCAGCTTGCCAATGTACTGGTACTGACGGCGCAAGGCCTCCCGACTTTTGATCCTGCGCGAGGTGGCGATAGCTTCCTTGAGTTCATCGGGGATGGGCATCTGTGCCAGTTCGCCCTTGGGAAGTGTCGCGATTTCCTCGCCCAGCGCTTGGATAGCGGCACTCTGGCGCTTTTTCTCGGATTTGCTCGGGCGCCCGTCGTAGTCCTGTGCGTCGCTATCGTGAAAGTCGTCTGTCGTCATGACATCTCTTATGCGTAAAAGTAAGTAGCGAGCCCGAGAAAGGACATAAAGCCGATTACATCGGTCACCGTGGTGAGGGCGACACCGCCGGCCAGCGCGGGATCAATTTTCAGTTTCTGCATGATCATCGGCAGCAGCGACCCGGCCAGGGCCGCGGTAATCAGGTTGATGATCATGGCGGCGGCAATGATAAAGCCTATGGTTGTGTCGTCAAACCAGAGGGTGGCGGCGATCGCGACCACAACCGCCCAGATCAGGCCGTTGATGGCGCCGACCAGCACTTCGCGGTTGATCAGCCAGCGGCTGTTGTTCTTGCTGATATGCCCCAGTGCCATGCCGCGAATGACCACGGTCAGGGTCTGGGTGCCGGCGACGCCCCCCATACTGGCAACAATGGGCATCAGCACGGCCAGCGCCACGACCTTGTCGATGGTGCCTTCAAACAGGTTGATGACTGCCGAGGCAATAAAGGCGGTAATCAGGTTGATACCCAGCCACATGGCGCGTCGGGGTGCCGCCTTCATAACCGGCGCAAAGGTGTCTTCGTCCTCGTCGAGGCCTGCCATGCTAAGCAGCGAGTGGTCGGCATTCTCACGGATAACGTCTACCACGTCATCGATGGTGATACGGCCGACCAGGCGACCGCTGCCGTCGACCACCGGTGCCGATACCCAGTCGTGTCGCTCAAACAGTTTCGCCACTTCGGTGTCGGGCATGGAGGCGGGAATGGCGTCCATATCGGTGCTCATGACTTCGCGCACAGTCACACTCGGGTCGGACACCAGAATCCGGCGCAGCGGCAGGATGCCAATGTATTCGTCAGAGCGGCTGACCACGATCAGGTGGTCGGTCATTTCCGGCAGGTTTTCGTGCCGGCGCAGATAGCGCAGGGTAACGTCGAGAGTGATGTTGGGCCGCACCGTGATGGTGTCGGTGTTCATCAGGCCGCCGGCCGTGTCCTCGTCATAGGCGAGGATATGCTCAACCCGCTGCCGATCCTGATGGTCCATCGACGACAGTACTTCCTGGATTACCCGATCGGGAAGCTGCTGCAGAATATCGACCAGATCGTCCGCTTCGAGGTTCTCGGCGATGGCGGCGACTTCTTCGGCATCCATCTCCTTCAGGAACTGAGCCTGTACCTCATCGCTGAGGTGCTGGATGATGTCACCTTCGGCTTCCAGATCGATCAGCTGCCAGAGAATGGCGCGGATTTTCGGCGGCGTGGATTCCAGCAGATGGGCGACGTCGGCAGGCGGCAGACTGTTGAGCATGCGCCGAATCGGCAGGAATTCACCGCTGCTCAGGGCTGCATTGAGCTCTTCCAGATGGCTCTGCTTCTGCTTGTTGTCGCCACTCTGCGCCATTGAAACACCCTAGGGAAAGAAGGTTGTGCTACTGAAGGCGATTATCCTTGAAAGATTATCTTTCAACAACTTGCGAGGACAGGCTAATTCACCCTGTTAGCTTTGAGCGCTTATTCGCCTTCGTCAAAGCGGCGGTTGATCAGATCGCAAATGGCGTCGAGGGCTTCCTGCTCGTCGTCGCCCTTGCACTCAAGGTTCAGTTCGGTTCCCTTGGCGGCGGCCAGCATCATGACCGACATGATGCTTTTGCCATCGACGGATTGCCCGTTGGCCTGCACCGTCACCTCGCTGCCAAAGGCGGCCGCGGTGGAGACAAACTTGGCCGCGGCACGCGCATGCAAGCCGAGTTTGTTGATGATGGTGATTCGGGTTTTCGCCATGGCCAGTCCTGTTGTTGAAAGGTGCAACGAAAGGGTCAACCCGGTGCGTCGTGCTGCTGCGTGCGGCTCTGCAGTTCGCGGTGTCGGATCTGCAGGTTGTAGGGCTGCTCGGCCATTGCCTTGGCCAGCGTCTCGGCCATGTATACTGAGCGATGTTGCCCACCGGTGCAACCGAGGGCAACGGTGACATAGCTGCGGTTACCCTTGGCGAGTTCCGGCAGCCAGGTAGTCAGGAAGTCGCGAATCATGGCGAACATGCGCGCTACCTCAGGCTTTTCCTCCAGAAACTTCTGCACCGGTTCATCCTGGCCAGTTTGTGCGCGCAGGCTCTCATCCCAGTGCGGGTTGGGCAGCATGCGCAGGTCAAACACAAAGTCAGCATCGACCGGCAGGCCGCGCTTGAAGCCAAAGGACAGTATCTGCACTGTCATGCCCAGGGCTTCACCCTCAATTAGGCGTTCGCGAATGGCGCTGCGCAGTTCGTGAATGGTCAACCCGCTGGTGTCGATGGTCAGGTCTGCGGCGGTCAGGATAGGTTCGAGCCGCTGGCGCTCGGTGTGCAGGGCTTCTGCCAGAGCGACCTGCTTGTTGCTGAGCGGATGGCGGCGGCGGGTTTCGCTAAAGCGTTTAACCAGAGTCTGGTCGTCGGCATCGAGCACGACTATCTGCAGATCAACAAAGGGCTTGATCTGCTCCATGATTTTATCGAAATGGGCCAGTTCCGCCGGTGTGTTGCGGGCATCAATGCAGACTGCGGCGTTGTGGTATTCGCTCTGTGTACTTGCAGACAGTTCGCGTACCAGATCCCCCAGTAACGACAGCGGCAGGTTGTCGATACAGAAATAGCCCTCATCCTCAAGCTGGTTGAGGGCGGAGCTTTTGCCCGAGCCAGAGCGGCCGCTAATAATGACCAGTTTCATTGGCTGCTGTATTCAATGGCGTTGGTGAAGAGCTGCTCGGCATCGCTCGAAGAACGCAGTCGCTCGCGGAAGGCCGGATTATTGAGGCGCTCGGCAATGCTCGACAGGGCTTTGAGGTGTTCGTCGTGCCCCTCTTCCGGTGCGACCAGGGCAAACAGGATGTCGACCGGTTGATCGTCAACCGACTCAAAGCTGATGGGCTCGTTAAGGGTAATCAGTGCGCCGACAATGCTGGAACAGTTGGAGACACGGCAGTGAGGGATGGCTACGCCAAAGCCGATACCCGTGCTGCCCAGCCGCTCGCGATTGAGCAGATGGGTGTAGATCTCCTGCGCATTGAGGGCGGGAACATCATTGCTAATGAACTGGGCGAGATCTTCAAGTAGGCGTTTTTTGCTGGTGCTTTTAGCGCCGCAAAAGGTTCGCTCGCGTGTGAGAAAGTGCTCTAACTGCATGAATCCTGGGTTTCCTGGGCAGTGGCGGTGCGGCGAAGCCGGAGGCTTCGCGCCCGCGCGAACACTCAGTGTCCGCGGTTCTTTTCTTTGTGCTTGATCAGCTGGCGATCAAGTTTATCGGCCAGTTGATCAATGGCGGCGTACATGTCCTCTGACTCGGAGGCAGCAAACAGGTCGGCCCCGGCCACGTGGACGGTACCCTCGGCCTTTTGTATCAGCTTTTCAACCGTGAGGGTGACGTCGGTGTTGGTGATATTGTCGAAATGGCGCTGGAGACGGGTGAGTTTATTGTTTACGTATTCGCGTAAAGCAGGTGTAACGTCGACATGATGACCGCTTACAGTGATTTGCATAAATCGCTCCTTATCGTATCAATGCCAACCGAACCCGGGCGGGGCCGCGGTTTCGGAATGTGCCGGACCGCTCCGGCAATTTCAGACCAGTCGTTTCCGCTCGTTTGAGGGCGGAATCATCATCGCTTCACGGTATTTGGCGATGGTGCGTCTGGCGACCTGAATTCCCTGCTCGGCGAGCAGCCCGGTGATCTTACTGTCGCTGAGCGGTTTTCTCGGATTTTCCGCTGCGACCAGTTTCTTGATCAGGGCGCGTATCGCCGTTGATGAACACTCTCCGCCGGCGTCAGTCGACACATGGCTGGAGAAAAAATACTTCAATTCGTAGATGCCACGCGGCGTGTGCATATACTTTTGGGTGGTGACCCGCGAGATCGTGGATTCGTGCATTTCCACAGCCTCGGCAATATCGTGCAATATCATCGGCTTCATGGCTTCATCGCCATATTCCAGAAAGCCGCGCTGGTATTCAACAATTTTACTGGCCACTTTCATCAGGGTTTCATTGCGGCTCTGCAGGCTTTTCAGAAACCAGCGGGCTTCCTGCAAATTGTCCCGGATGTAGGAACTGTCAGCGCCGCTGCAGCGCTTGCTCAGCGATGCGTAGTGGTCGTTGATGCGCAGCTTGGGTGCGATATCGGGGTTCAGCTCTACCACCCAGCTCCCCTCGCGTTTACTGACAAACACGTCGGGTACCACATACTCCGTGTCCGACGGCGAGATCATCACCCCCGGGCTGGGATTGAGGGTCTGGATTAGCTTCAGCACCTGCTTGAGCTGGTCTTCGGTAATCCGTGCCCGGCGCAGTAACTGGTTATAGTCGTGCGAACCCAGTAAGTCGAGGTGGTTGCTGACGATATCCTTGGCGGGCTTGAGCCATTC
>JBFHCW010000035.1:0-14633 GCA_041585035.1 Litorivivens sp. | reverse complement strand
TACGCGCGGGATGTGAACTTCCTTGAAGGGCGCATTACCAATATTGCCGGCTTTCGCAGCTACAACAGTCAGGGCGTTAGCGATATAGACGCGTCCAGCTCAACCCTGTTTCATGCGGGATTTGAAACCCAGCAGGAACAGTGGAGTAATGAGCTGCGGTTTAATGGGCGGTTAAATCAAAAAATTGATTTGACAGCGGGTTTGTATATCTTCAATCAGGAAATAAAATATCAAGAAAACAGGCTTTTAACCGGCGCGGTTTTTGGTGCGAACCCGTTTACAACATTTGGTTATTACTATGGGGGTGGTATTCAAGATCATGAAACTTATGGAAGCTTCGTATCCTTGGACTACTTCTTTTCAGAAGCGTTAACATTTACAGCAGGTTTGCGTTATACCAAAGAAGAGAAGGATGCAAAGATAAAAGCTCTGCCGCCTGCCCCCACGCCAGATGTTGTTGTCGTCGGTACACCATATAAACCAGATATAATTGCTCCGGGTCAGTGTGATGTGATGGGAGGTAACTGTGCCTTTGGTTTTCGGAATGATAAAGCCTGGTCGAATGTCACGCCCAAGTTGGGTGTGACCTGGACGCCCAACGATCAAATGCAGGTTTATTCATTCCTGACCAAGGGCTTCAGAAGTGGGGGCTACAACCTGCGCAATACGGACCCTTCGTTTTCGCCAGGACCCTTTGATGAGGAAACGCAGAATAGCTTCGAGGTGGGGGTTAAGTACGATACCCCGGACAATCGCGGTCGATTGAATGTGGCAGCGTTCTACAATCAAATTAAGGATATGCAGCGAGAACTTAACTTGACTGGTGCGTTAGGCGTTGTTCAGATCGTTCGCAATACTGCCGACGCCGAGATTATGGGCATTGAGCTGGAAGGTCGCTATGCTGTGCTGCCCAACCTGATTGTTAACCTTTCAGTGGGCTATGTTGAAGGTGAATATCGCGAGGTCAAATTTGATCTTAATGGTGACAACGTCGTGGACGGTCAGGACGGTGAACTGGACCTGCCGCGTCTGGCTCCGCTGACAGGCAGTCTGGGTATTATATACGATCAGAATGTGGGTGATTTTGGTTTTATCACCGCGCAGGCCAGTTACAGCCATCGCGACGAAGCCGCTTATACCGATAACAACCGCGGTACGCTGAATGACGCCAATATGGTCGATGCGACCCTGTCTCTGTCGCCTAACTCCGAGGACTGGACGGTTTCACTGTACGGCAAAAACCTGCGTGATGAAGTCACCGAAGGTGGCGATACCCAGTTGCCGTTTGGCGCGCTGGGGGTAACGACCTTTTCACCCCTGAACAAGGGCCGGGTGGTCGGTGCTGAGTTCAAGGTGCGCTTCTAATATCGAGTAGATCGACCTGACGTGAGCCGGGGCGATTAGCCGCACTATGACCCCTTGGGTTATCAGGTGGCTGTGTTGTGACCGGCAACACGATAGAATAACGGCAGGCAGCACCTGCCGTTTTTTTTATTTCAGGGGTACCCAATGTCGCAGTTTGAAAATGTCACCGTCGTAAAAGCCGCCAATCTCTATTTTGAAGGCAAGGTCAGTAGTCGTACCGTCCTGTTTGCCGACGGTTCCCGCAAAACCCTGGGGCTGATGCTGCCCGGTGAGTACACCTTTGGTACCGAAGCCGCTGAAGTTATGGAAATTCTGGCTGGAGACCTGCGGATAAAACTACCGGGAGGCGATTGGCAGAGCATTACCGCCGGGCAGAGTTTTGATGTTCCGGCCAATGCCAGTTTTGACGTTGTGATCGAAACGCCCACCGATTACTGCTGCACCTATCTCGACTAATGACGGCGAACCAGAGGAGCTGACTTGAGGCTGTACTGGCTGATTCATTTCGCAAGCGCTGTGCTGCTGCTGGTAACCCTGTTGCCGCTGTGGCGGCGCGAGGACTGGTGGGTGCGGGTGTGGGATTTCCCGCGCCTGCAATTGGCCTGCGCGGCCGGTATTCTGCTCTTTGTGCAGTCTCTGCTGCTGGACGAGGGCGCCACGATTACGCTGCTTGTCCAGACCGTAACCGCACTGTGCCTGTGCTATCAGCTCTGGTGGATTTTTCCTTACACGCCGCTGGCGCGGCATGAGGTTAAAGTCAGTGCCGATCTGAATGCGGGCTCGAGCCTGAGCATAGTGACGGCCAATGTGCTCACCACCAATCGTCAGGCGCAGCGCTTTCTGGCGCTGGTGGAGGACACAGCGCCGGATATCGTGGTCACGCTGGAGTCGGATGCCTGGTGGCAGTCGCAGCTGGATTCCTTGGAGGATCGCTATCCCCACACGCTGAAATGCCCGCTGGATAACCTCTATGGCATGCATGTGTATTCACGGCTTCCTCTGCACGACGGGCAGATTGAATTTCTGGTGGAAGACGATGTGCCCTCCATGCATGCGATGGTCGAATTGCCCTCCGGCGAGGCTATCCGCTGTCACTTTCTACACCCGGCACCGCCCAGTCCAACCGAAAACGAAGAGTCTGCCGAGCGCGACGCTGAGCTGATTATGGTGGCGAAAAGCCTGCAGAATTATAAAAAACCTGTGGTGGTTACTGGCGACTTGAACGATGTCGCCTGGTCGGGAACAACCCGTCTGTTCAGAAAAATTAGCGGCCTGCTGGACCCGCGGGTTGGGCGGGGTATGTTCAACACCTATCACGCGGCCATACCCTTTGCGCGCTGGCCACTGGACCACCTGTTTCACAGCGCGCATTTTACTGTGAACGAAATCAGACGCCTGCCGGGTTTCGGCTCCGATCATTTTGCGCTCTATACAAGCCTCACGATGCATCGACGTGCGTTGCCGTCGCAAGACGGGCTGGAGGCGGAAGCCGAGGACAAGGCCTGGGCTGAAGAAAAGCTGAGCCAGCAGAACGTTGACGAATCTGACGTGCCAGTTCCGCGGGTCTGATGGGTCAGTCTGTCTAGCGGAGAAACTCTGCCCGAGTCTTTGCGTCGGAGCGAAACGCGCCGCCGAGGGCTGTGGTTTGTGTGGTCGACGTAGAATCCATCACGCCCCGGGCTTTCACGCAGTAGTGAGCGGCGTTTATTGACACCGCCACATCGTCAGTTCCCAATAGCGTTTGCAGCGCGACCAGAATCTGCCGCGTCAGTCTTTCCTGCACTTGTGGTCGCTGGGCAAAGAAACGTACCAAGCGGTTGATCTTGGACAAGCCGATAACTTTCTGCGCCGGAATGTAGGCGACGTTGGCGGTGCCATCGATGGTGATAAAGTGGTGTTCGCAGGTGCTGGTCAGGCTGATGTCGCTGACCCTCACCATTTCGTCCACCTGCATCTTGTTGTCGATGGCGGTGATTTTCGGGAACGAGCCGTAATCCAGCCCCGAGAAAATTTCATCGACATACATCTTGGCAATGCGATGCGGGGTTTCAGCAAGGCTGTCATCGCGCAGATCCAGTCCCAGCGCTTCCACGACCTCTGTCATGGCGCTGCGAATGCGTGCGTATTTCTGGTCGCGGCTCAGATGGTTTTCAATCTGCGGCGTTTCAAGTCCCGCCTCCATCAGGGCGCGACGTACCTGCCTGGCAGCCTCCGATAACACGGGCCCTTGGGTGCGTGCGTCTTGTTGTGAGAAGGCTTCAGCAGCTTTGAGTGCAGCAGTCATCGGTATTCCCCAAATGTGTTTTCTAGCTTACGCGCCTGCCTTGGGGCTGGATCACAGCAGGGCGGGTCGGTACTGCAAACCTAAACGATAATACTTTTCATTTAGGTTTAGCGCTGATATTATTCGCGCACTCATTTAGTGAGGCTGGGTGCTGCAGTAAAGGCACCAACAATAACCAGCATGGGGATTTCACGATGAAAAAGACAACTCTTGCCCTGGCAATGGCAGCCCTCGCGCCCGTTGCCGTCGCCGCACCTTCCACCGAAGAAATGTGGGAAACCATTCAGAAACAGCAGCGCGAAATCGAGCGCCTGAAAGCCCAGACTCAGCAGACCGACGCCAAGGTTGAAGCGACCGCCAGCGCATTTGAGAATGCCGGCAGCAGTGGCTGGGCGGGTAAGACCTCTCTCGGTGGTTACGGCGAGCATCACTTTAACCATTTTGAAGACAAAAACGATCAGGTCGACGCCCACCGCTTTGTGGTGTACATCGGTCATGAGTTTAGCGACACGCTGCGTTTCTTCTCCGAAGTTGAGCTGGAGCACAGCCTGGCCGGCGACGGCAAGCCCGGTGAAGTTGAACTGGAGCAAGCTTTCATTCAGTGGGACTACGCCCAGAACCACAACGTCACCATGGGTCAGTTTCTGATTCCGGTCGGCATTCTCAACGAAACCCACGAACCCGATACGTTTTATGGCGTTGAACGCAACAATGTAGAAGGCCGCATCATCCCGACGACCTGGTGGGAAACGGGTGTCATGTTGGGCGGTGAGTTTCTGCCCGGTCTGACTTACAACCTGGCAGTGCACAGTGGTCTGGAAGTACCGGTATCCGGCAGCAGTGCCTTTGCTATTCGCAGCGGTCGTCAGAAATCAGCTGAAGCAAACGCCGAAGATCTGGCCTTTACCGGCCGACTGAAGTACACCGGTGTGAAGGGGCTGGAACTGGCAGTGGTTGCTCAGCAGCAGCAGGACATCACCCAGGGTGCATTGCCCGGTGAAGATGCCGAGGGCACATTGCTGCAAGCGCACGCGCGCTATAGCATTGCCGGCGTCACGCTGACGGCCTATGCAGCGCAGTGGGATATTGATGGCGCATCCTTTGAAGCGGCGGGTGCCGACGAGCAGGAAGGCAACTACGTAGAAGCCTCCTACAAAATCACACCGAAGCTGGGCGTCTTTGTTCGCCAAAGCGAATGGGACATGAACGCGGGTAACAGCGCTGACACGGAGTTTGAGCAATTGACCGCGGGCGTGAACTACTGGATGCACGAGCGTGTTGTACTGAAGGCCGATGTGGTGAACCACACCTCACCCTCATCTGTTACCGGTGACAACGACGGCTTTAACCTGGGTATTGGCTGGAGCTTCTAACCTTGCACCCACACATGTCTTCATGTGCTTCAGGGGGCGCACGCCCCCTTTTTTCTCAGAAAGGGCGACGTCGAAAGGCGGCCGCCTTTTTCTGCTTTCTGCTGCTGGCGTTTGGTGCGCAGGCGCGCGGCACCTATATGACGGTGGCCGAGTTCTTGGGCGTCGCCTTCTCCGAGCCGCCCAAAGCTCAAACACTCTGGCTCAACGGCGATGTTCAGCAGCGTCTTGAGAAAATATTTGGTCATCCCTACAAGAGCCTGCGGGTGCGCTATTGGCAGCAGGATAAGCGCACGGCCTGGATACTGGAAGAAATTGGCAAGGAAATGCCGATCACGCTGGGCGTGGTAGTGGAGGGCGATGCCATAGAGCAGATTCGCGTGCTGGTGTATCGGGAATCGCGCGGCGGCGAAGTGCGCCACGACTTTTTTACCCGTCAGTTTGAGGGGGCCCGTCTTGAAGATGACGACTCGCTGGATCGTCGCATCGATGGCATTACCGGAGCCACCTTGTCAGTGCGCGCTCTGACACGTGTCGCACAAGCCGCGCTGGCCCTGAGCGAAGTGGTTGGGCAGGCGTCGCAATGAAACGCGGTTTGCGCCTGTTTCTGCTGCGCTGGCACCGACGCTTGGGGGTTGCCGCAGCGTTGGTGGTCATCATGCTGGTGCTGACCGGCATCGCGCTCAATCACAGCAGTGACATGGCGCTGGACGAAAAGCCGGTTGAGTCGCCGCTGCTGCTGAAACGCTATGGTGTTGAACTGCCCGAGGTGATGACGTACCCCGTGGGCGAGCGCTATCTCACACTGGTTGCTGGCAGCCGCTTGTATCTGAACACCCGGGAAATTGCCTACTGCGAAGGTCCTCTTAGCGCAGCGCTGGCTTACGGCGATGGTTTGGTGGCGCTATGCAGTGATCAACTGCTGCTGCTGACAGCGAAGGGTGATGTAGTTGAGCGCCTCAGCACAGCCTACGGCTTGCCAGAAGATATTTCGGCTATGGGGCTTGCCGGTGAGCAGCTCTGGCTGAAAACGGCGGAGCAATCCTTTCTTGCCGATCTTCACAGTCTTGTCTTTACGCCGGGTGCGCCACCGGCCGATACCCGCTGGGCGAATGCCGTTGCCACGCCGCCGGCATTGCAGGAGACGCTGGTACGCAACTTTCTGGGCAGCGATGTGCACTGGGAGCGCTTGCTGCTGGATTTGCACAGCGGCCGTCTGTTTGGGACCTTTGGCGTGTATCTGGTCGACCTGTCCGCCATCATCCTGCTGTTGTTGGCTCTGTCAGGTGCCTGGGTCTGGCTGACCAAGCCGGGGCGGTGGCGCCGCTAAGCGGAATTGCCTCTACGTTTTTTGCACAGCCCTTGTGCGCATTTGCTCATGGTGCAGGCGGTGGGCTATGGTAGCGTGTGTTCACCGTTAACATAGTGAGTTACCCATCATGAGTGCCGTTAAAAATCTCTGGAATTCCCTCAATACCAAACCCGGTGGCAAGTGGCTTTTCACCAAGACCATCTGCCTGAAGGCTCCGTATTTTTCGTCGATTAAAGCGCGCTTTGAGCGGCTGGACGTGGGTGGTGCGGAAATCACGCTCTGGGACAAACGCTCTATGCGCAATCATATCGGGACCGTCCACGCGATTGCCATGTGCAATGCGGCGGAGCTGGCGGCGGGTATCAGCACGGAATATTCGGTGCCGTCCGATGTGCGCTGGATTCCCAAGGGCATGACCGTCAAGTATCTCAAACCCGCCAAGGGCCTGCTCAAAGTGGTTGGCAGTTTGCCGCCGATCGAAAGCGGTGTCGCGGCTGATGTGCCGGTTTCAGTGGCTATTACCGACCGGGAGGGCGATACCGTGTTTACCGCCGAAATCATCATGTACTGTTCCCCCAAGAAAGCCAAAGCTGCGTAAGGGAAGCGAGCCATGGAGGGTTTCGACAGTCTGGATTTGACTGCGCCGGTTATTCAGGCGCCGATGGCCGGTGTGCAGGGCGCGGCACTGGCCGCTGCGGTATCCAATTGCGGTGCGCTGGGTTCACTGCCCTGCGCCATGCTTTCGGGCGAGGCGCTGGACGTGGAGCTCTCGCGGTTGGCCGAGCTAACGCGCAGGCCGGTCAATCTGAATTTTTTCTGCCATCGCGAAGGCGAAGAGTCACCAAGTCGCTATGCACAGTGGTTGCAGCTGCTGGCGCCTTTCTTTGAGGAATACGGCGTTAACCCCAACGCGATTCCAGTCGGCGCCCAGCGGCAGCCCTTCTCTTGGGCGGTGGCGGAGGTGGTCGATGGGTTTCGGCCCAAGGTCATCAGCTTTCATTTTGGTTTGCCCGAAAAAGCCTTGCTGGATAGGGTCAAATCCTGGGGCACCTTGGTTCTATCGTCGGCGACAACAGAGGCGGAGGCGCGCTGGCTGGCGCAGCACGGGGCAGACGCCGTGATTGTTCAGGGTCTTGAAGCGGGTGGCCATCGCGGGCACTTTTTGCGTGACGACCTTGATGGGCAGTTACCCACTCGCGAGCTGGTCAGCCGCTGCGCGCAGCAGCTGTCGGTTCCGCTGATTGCAGCGGGCGGGATTGCTTCACCCGAGGATGCCATAGCAATGCGCCGCGCAGGTGCGGCCGCTGTTCAAATAGGCTCAGCCTACCTGCTCGCCGACGAAGCAAGCACCTCGCCCTTACACCGGCAGGCACTGGAGACTAATCGCCTTAACGAAACCGCCCTTACCAACCTTTACACGGGTCGTCCGGCGCGCGGTATTGTTACCCGGCTAATGCGTGAGCTTGGGCCGATGAATGATAAGGCGCCACTTTTTCCCTTGGCGGCCAATGCCGTGGGCGCCCTGCGCAGTCAAGCTGAACAGCAGGGAGACGACAGCTTTACGCCGCTGTGGTGTGGTGAGGGCGCAAAGCCGAGCAGGGCCAGTGCAGCGCAGATTACCGAAGCTTTTTTGCGGGCCTGGGAGGCTTGTGATTAGCGCTTAATCCAGCCGCTGTTTCAGCAGTGGTCGCAGGGTGGTGATAAAGGCCTTTACCCGTGCACTGGCCGGGAGATTGGCGGGCCGCATCAGCCACAGGCCCATGCTGAGCTCCGGGTCCGGTGGCCGAATGGCGGTGAGCTGACGGTCGTTGTCTGCCAGAAAACACCACAGGTGGGCCACGCCAAGCCCGCTCTTTACCGCGGCCAGAATGGCGTTCCAGCTGTTCACTTGAGCCGGTTTATAGACATCGTCAGGCAATTCCCGTGCTATCCACTTGGCGGCCTGAGATTCGGCCAGATCACTGCCCCAGCCTATCCAGTGGTGAGCTGCCAGCGGCGTCTCTGCCGGCAAGCGCTTGAGATAGCGTTTGCTGGCATAGACCGCGCGCTGCATTTCGCCGAGAAAGTGTCCGCGAATATGGGGCGGGCAGGAATTGCTGGCGGCGATGGCGACATCGGCCTTGCGTTGGTTCAAGGCCGCCAGCGGGTCAACTGTATTGAGCAGCTCCCAGCGTACCTGCGGGTAGTCCCGGGAAAACTGGCTGAGCTCCGCGATAAACTCCGGCCCAAGCCCCAGTGGCGCGGCTATACGCAGCTCACCGGCGAGCCTTTCCTCCTCCAATCCCAGGCTTTCTTCCAGCGAAAGTAATTCTTTTTCCAGTCGGCTCGCCTGTCGGTATAGCGCGCCGCCAAATGAACTAAGCTCATATTGGTTGTGCTGATGAGTAAATAAGGGCTGGCCGAGGCGACGCTCCAGCTGCGTGATACGGCGCGCGACCGTGGTCCGGTTGACGCCCAGCTCGCTGGCCGCCGCCGAGAAGGTGCCACCGCGCACAGCGGCGAGGAAAAATCGCAGGTCGTCCCAATTCATGCGTGCAATATTGCACGCTATGGGTGCGAACACAATCATTTATATGCACACCCTAAACGGCCTATAGTCGGCCTCATAACAAGACGGTGATGGAGCAAAACCATGGCAAAATTGGCGGTGGTGACGGGCGCAGGTACGGGGATTGGTGAGGGTATTGCGCGCTGTCTGGCGCGGGAAGGTATGACCGTTGTGGTAGCCGAGTTAAATCAGGCCACCGGTGAGGCTGTTGCCCGTGAGCTGGAAAAGCTCGGTGGTCAGGGCAGGTTTATTGCGACGGACGTTACCGATCTGGCTTCGGTCGACGCCATGATGCAGCAGGTGCTGAACGAGTTTGGCAAGGTTGATGTGCTGGTGAATAACGCCTACCCCACCAACAGTTTGCCGGCGGCGGCACTGGAACAGGAGGACGAGCGTCTGGAGCTGGCCTTTATTGCCGGTTTTCGGGCGGCTGTCAGAACGATGAAACTCGCCCAACCGGGCATGGCGGCTCAGCGTTGGGGGCGGATTATCAATATCTGTTCACTGAACGGTGTGAATGCTCACCCGCTGACGGTTGACTACAACAGTGCCAAGGAGGCCCTGCGCGCCTACACACGCACCGTTGCGGTGGAGTGGGCCAAGGATGGCATTACCGCCAATGTGATCTGTCCGGGGGCGGCGACCTCGGCTTACAAAATGATGGAAGAGTTTGCGCCCCAGATGATAGGCGACATTCTCAAGCTGGTGCCGATGGGTTACATGGGCGACCCGGAAACGGATATCGGGCCGGTGGCGGCCTTTCTGGCCAGTGAGGGCTCGCGCTATATGACGGGAAATACGCTTTTCGTCGACGGGGGCGGCCATATCAACGGCGTGCCCTGGCGCCCGGAAGGCTAAACCAGGCAATCTGAAACCAGAGCAAGGACCGCCGAAATGAGTGCAAGGTTGAACAACAAAGTGGCGATCGTCACCGGAGCCGCCCAGGGTATAGGGCAGGCGATAGCGACGCGTCTGGCCGGTGAGGGTGCCGCCGTGTGCGCGGTGGACCTGCACCTGGATAGCCTAGGTGAAACCCTGTCGAGTATAGAGGCCTGCGGGGGGCGGGCGATTGCGCGCGCCTGCAATGTGACCGACAGCGCCGAAGTAAAAGCGCTGTTTGCCGCCATCACCGACGAGCTGGGCGCGCCGACTATTCTGGTGAACAACGCCGGTATTGGGGCGGCGCCGAACGACGGTTTTGACCTGTATCAGCAGCGCATGGCCGAGCGCAGCGCGCAAATGCAGCGAGGTGAAAAACCGACCGTTTTTGCGGACCATATTCCCGATATGGAAGACGAGGGCTGGCTGAGCGTGATCAACGTTAACCTGAATGGCGCCTTCTACTGCTGCCGTGAAGCGATTCGCAGCATGATTGCCAGCGGCACACAGGGCAGCATTATCAATATCTCCAGCACCTCGGCGGTTTCCGGTGAAGGTGGTGTGCATTATTGCGCGTCCAAGGCCGCTGTGCTCGGACTGACCAAATCGCTGGCCATGGAAGTGGCGGCGCGCAATATTCGCGTCAATGCCATCTGTCCGGGGCCGACTAACACACCCATCATGGCGAATATATCCGACGAGTGGAAACAGGCCATGGTGGCAGCCATTCCGCTGGGGCGTATTGGCGAGCCGGTGGAAATTGCCAATACGGCCTTGTTTCTGGCGAGTGACGAATCGTCGAGTTTTACCGGACAGACACTGATGGCGAATTTGGGAACGTACTTGGCTTAGACCGCGAGACATAGCCCCTCACCCTCTCCCACAGGGAGAGGTGGCGCCCAAACCAAAACGGAGAGTTCCCTCTCCTGAGGGAGAGGGGCAGGGTGAGGGGAGAAATAAACGAGGAGAACATCATGAGCAAAAGATTGGAAAACAAAGTCGCCATCATCACCGGTGGCGGGCAGGGCATCGGCGCGGCAACTGCCATCCGCTTCGCTGAAGAAGGCGCGAAGGTGGTAATCTGCAGCCGCCGCATGGAACCGCTGGAGCAGGTCGCGAAAACCATTCGCGATGCGGGCGGGGAATGCACACCCTTGTCGGTGGATGTAAGTGACGAAGAGGCGGTAAAGCGACTCGTTGAAACTACCGTCTCCAAGTACGGCAAGCTCGATATTATCGTGAACAACGCCGTGCTGATGGTGCCGGAAATGATCGGCAAGCACAGCACCAAAGGCTGGCGCCAGAATTTCGCCGTATCGCTCGACGGTGCCATGTTCCTGATGCGCGAAAGCTATAAGCAGCTGCGCGCCAACAAAGGGGCCGTGGTGAATATCTCGTCGGTCTGCGGGCTGCTGGGTTCCATGGGTACGGCGGGTTACAGCGCCGCCAAGGCGGCCATGATTGGCCTGACGCGGAATGCCAGTATCGAGTGGGCGCCGGATGTGCGGGTCAACGCCATCACCCCCGGCGCTTTTCTGACGCCGGCGCTGGAAATGGTCAATCCCGATGAGGAAAGCCAGAAAGCTACCGGCAAAACCATCCCGTTGAAACGCGTCGGCGACCCGCGCGAGTGCGCCAATGCCATTCTGTTTTTAGCGAGCGACGAGGCTTCCTACATTACCGGTATTGTGATGCCGGTCGACGGTGGTCGCACCGCCGAACTGAATACCGGCGCCGCCTCCTGGGAGGATTGAGATGGACGATAAACTGCTGCAACGCATAGACCGCCTCGAATCTCTCGACGAGATCCGCCAGCTGGTAGCAAAGTATTCCCTGTCCCTGGATATGCGCGACCTGGATGCCCATGTGAACCTGTTTGCGCCCGACATTCGCGTGTCGCGTGAGTTGAGTGGCCGCGCCAACCTAAAAGCCTGGGTCGACGATACCCTGCGCAACCAGTTTACCGGTACCTCTCACCATGTGGGCAACCACATTATCGAGTTCGACGATCCGGATCGCGCTGTCGGCGTGCTGTACTCAAAGAATGAACACGAGTGCGGTGCCGAGTGGGTCATCATGCAGATGCTGTACTGGGATGATTATGAGCGCATTGACGGGCGCTGGTACTTCCGCCGCCGGCTGCCCTGCTACTGGTATGCCACCGACCTCAATAAACCGCCAATTGGCGATATGAAAATGCGCTGGCCGGGACGCGAACCCTACGAGGGGGCTTTTCATGACTTGTTCCCGAGCTGGCGCGAATTCTGGGCGAGCAAACCTGAGGACGCGCCCGAAGTCGCTGAACCCGCTCCAGTGGAGCAGTTCCTGAAAACCATGCGCCGCGGAACCCCGGCGCCCAGAATCCGGGTGCGCTGATGACACTGTTTACACCAACTGAACTGGGGCGACTGCAACTGCGCAACCGTGTGGTGATGGCCCCGATGACTCGCTCGCGGGCTGATCAGGCCAGTGACGTGCCCACCGATATGATGCGCGAGTACTATCAGCAGCGCGCCAGTGCCGGGCTGATCATTACCGAAGGCACTCAGCCCAGCGCCGAGGGCAAGGGTTATTGCCGCACGCCGGGTATTTACTCTGCGGAGCAGGTCGCTGCCTGGAAAACCATCACTGCGGCTGTGCACGCTGAAGGTGGTCAGATGGTTTTGCAGCTTATGCACTGCGGCCGGGTTGCGAGTGCCGCAAACAAAGCCGCGGGTGTGCGCACGGTGGCGCCCTCGGCCATTGCCGCCAAGGGTGAAATTTTTACCGAACAGGGAATGTTGCCCTTTGACGAGCCAGAGGCGATGAGCGAGGCGGATATTCTGGAAACCATCCACGATTACCGCCGCGCAACCGAAAATGCTTTTGCGGCCGGCTTTGACGGGGTGGAGCTGCACTGCACCAGCGGCTACCTGCCGGCCCAGTTCCTGTCGACCGGGACCAACCGCCGTCAGGACGATTGGGGTGGAAGCCTGCAAAATCGGCTGCGCTTTGTGCTTGAAGTGCTCAAGGCGATGACGGCGGTGGACGGCGCTGATCGCGTCGGTATGCGCATCTGCCCCGGCAACCCCTTTAACGATCTGCACGACGACAATCACCAGGAAACATTTTCTGCTTTGCTGCAGAAGGTTGATCCAATGGGCTTGGCCTATCTGCACGTTATCCGTATGCCGCAGTTGGGACTGGATAATATCGGTCTGGCCAAAGCGAATTATTCCGGTGCGCTGATCGTGAACGAAAGTTTTGATCGGGACGAAGCCGAGGCGGTGCTCGGCGAGCAGATTCAGGCGGTGTCTTTTGGCCGGCCCTTTATCGCCAATCCCGATTTGGTGCGACGCTACCGTGAAGGGCTGACCCTGTCGCAAATCAATCCCAAAACCCTTTACACACCGGGAGAAGCTGGGTATACCGATTACTCCACCTTCGACTAACACATGAAAGGGAGGCATACAGCAGCGATATGCCGCGTCTGTTTGTCGCAGTCCCCCTGTCGCAGCCGCTGAAAGAGCGGCTGCAGACAATTCAACCGCCAAAAACCCGGGGCATAACGCCCATGGCGCCCGATAACCTGCATCTGACCTTGCAGTTTGTCGGTGATGCCGACCCGGAAATTGTCCTCAAAGCGCTGGCAACAGTCAGCGCCTCAAGCTTTACGCTGGAATTTACCGAACTGAGTCAGTTCCGCAACGGCGTTATCTGGCTGGGTGTGAAAGACAACCCGGGCTTGAAGGCCTTGCAGCTCAGTGTGCTGAAAGCACTGCTGAAAGCCGGTTTGCCACTGGAGAAGAAACGTTTCGTGCCCCACATCACTCTGGCGCGCTACAAACGGCATGTGCCGCAAGCGGTGATTAGTGAACTGATCAAACAGAGTGCTGCAGACGTCCCGGCAGAGCAGGTCATGGCGTTCGGGCTGTTTAACAGCCAGACGGTGGATGAGGTGCTGACCTATAAACGTATTCGGGCCTTTCCCCTGGCGACTTGAGCATTCGCCGCAAGGACATTGGTCGCCTTGGACCATCTGCCCAAGGGCGACACACGTAAGCACTGACGCAAGACAAGCATAATAATTATTCGCACTCGCAAGGAGTCAGTATGCAGCGCTATATCGATCCGATTGAAACCGTTGATGAAGTTGAAGAGAAATCCCGCCGGGTACTCGTGTGGGGCGCCACCCTGTTTTTGGTGGGGTTGATTGAAGGTGGTTTTATACCGTGGTTCACCAATCCTCGCATGGGACTGTCGGCTCACCTCTCCGCGGTTCAGGGTGGTATGGCGCTGCTGATCATTGGTCTGGCCTGGAACCGCCTGCAGCTGTCACCGACCCAGTTGCGCTGGACCTACTACTTTAACGTTGCCGGCATTGTGTTGATCTGGCTGGCGCTGACGCTGGCGGCGGTGCTGGGTACGAGCAGCGGCACGCCCATCGCAGGTGCGGGTTTTGGTGCCGGTACGGCCGCAGAACTTACAGTGCAGGGCATGCTGACGGTGGGGGCTGGGGCGGCTATTGCCGGCGGTGCGTTGTTTTTCTGGGGGCTTGAATTGACGACTTGGCGGAAAAAAGGGAAAAGCTGACGCTTTTTGAAAGCCGCTAATATACGAACTGCAGGGTGGCGCTTTCCCCATCCCCCTTGGAGCAGCCGAGCACTGCAGCAGCCGGCGGAAACAAGCGAGCGGGTGTTTGAGCCCGATAGGGCGAGTTTGCGCTCGCGCCGCCGGCTGCGAAGCGCACAGGGGATCGGTTGGAGCGCAGCGTAAGCCGACTGCGGAACGGGGCGTCCTTTTTCTTGGTTACTTCTTTTTCGACGAGGAAAAAGAAGTAACTCGCCCAGCAGGGCGAAACCATAGCTAAAAATTCCGCTGAAAATCATTATGTGC